>SLNI01000284.1 GCA_007133115.1 Thioalkalivibrio sp.
CTATGGGCGATGGCGCCATTCGCGAACACGGCGATATCCGTGGTCCCTCCGCCGATGTCGACCAGGCACACGCCGAGATCCTTCTCATCCTCCGTCAGCACCGCGTAACTGGAGGCCAGTTGCTCGAGGATGATGTCGTCCACCCGGAGACCGCAGCGTTCCACGCATTTGACGATGTTCTGCGCGGCCGAAACAGCCCCTGTCACGAGGTGAACCCGTGCCTCCAACCGCACGCCTGACATCCCGATCGGGTCCCGGATCCCCTCCTGACCATCGATGATGTATTCCTGAGGGAGCACATGCAGGATGCGCTGGTCGGCGGGAATCGCGATGGCTCGCGCCGCATCGATGACCCGCTCCACGTCGCCCACACTGACTTCCTGGACCCGGATCGCGACCACGCCGGTGGAGTTGTAGCTCTTGATGTGGCTGCCCGCGATACCCGTGTGCACCGAGTGAATCTCGCAGCCCGCCATCAACTCGGCTTCCTCGACCGCTCGTTGGATCGACTGCACCGTCGACTCGATGTTGACCACCACGCCCTTCTTCAGCCCGCGCGAAGGGCAGGAACCGATGCCGATGATCTCGATGCCACCATCGTCGTTCAGTTCGCCGACGACCGCCTCGATCTTCGATGTCCCGATGTCCAACCCGACGATCAGACCCTGTTCGCCCTTCTTCGCCATTACGCTGCGGCCCGCCTTTCGTTTCATGGATTGATTGCCTCTGGTTCCGCGTCGGCTTCACTGGTCTGCCAGGCGACGGAAACGCCCCGCGGGTAGCGAAGGTCCACGCGCTCGAGGGGTTCGGGGTGGCGTGCGCGCAGAATCGGCATCAACGCCACCAACTGGTCCAGTCGCGCCAGGTCGGGATCGCGGCCCATCAGGACCTGCCCGCCTCCCTCGAGCTGGATGCTCCAGGCATGGCGCGCGCTCTCCCGGACCCCGGCCACGCCCAAACCACCATCGGCAAGCCGTGCCGAGGCGTCCAGGTATCGGTGCATCAACTGCACCTGACGCCCGTGTTCGCCCTCGAGTGCGGGCAGGAATTCCCATTCGTTGAGGTCAACCGGGCCGAAGACTTCGCCATGGCGGTCCACGAGCCGGTCATTGCCCCAGCGGGCGACCGGTATCGGGCGTGTGACCTGCACCTCGAGGGTATCGGGCCAACGCTTGCGCAGTCGCACGGACTCCACCCATGGCAGGGAGGCAAGATCGGCGTGCACCTCGTTCAGATCCAGCGCAAAGAACCCGCGCGCGCGTCCGTCCAAGGCGCGTTCGACTTCCGGAATTCCGATACGGTCCTGATCCCCGCGGAGGTCGACGCGTTCGATCATCCACAGTGAACCGGTGTCCACCCGACCCAGAGCGCTGACCCCCAGCACCAGCAGCGCGGCGAACGCCATCCCCGCGAGGACCCGCGTGGTCGCCCGGAAGGCGGGGCGCATGCGTTGCACCCATGGCTCGCGCGGCGTCTGGCGACGAATCCTGCGCATCAGTCGGTTGCTCCATTTCGGAAACTGGTGTCGAGGATGCGCAGGCAGAGTTCATCGAACCCGATGCCGGCCTGCGCGGCCGCCTTGGGGACCAGGCTGTGGTCGGTCATCCCGGGTACCGTGTTCACCTCGATCAGGTAGTTCTCGCCATGTACGTCCTGCAACAGATCGACCCGGCCCCAGCCATAGCCGTCGATGGCGGCGAAGGCGCTGAGTGCCAGCGTCTGCAACTCGATCTGCGCAGCCGTATCCAGCGGCGGCGGACACAGATAGCGGGTCGTGTCCGACTGGTACTTGGCCTGGTAATCGTAGAAGTGCCCGGGCGTCTCGATCTGGATGACGGGCAACGGCTGGTTGCCCAGAATGGCAACCGTGTACTCTCGGCCGGTAATCCACTGCTCGGCAAAAATCTCGCCAGGCTGTGTCCGCGCGGCCTGATAGGCCGCTTGCAATTCCTCGGCTCGCTGGACCCGGGTCAGACCCAGGCTGGAGCCACCCCGTGACGGCTTGACGATCAGAGGAAGGCCCAGCGCATCCGCCACCGACGCCGGGTCGAAATCGGCAGACAGCAGTCTGTAGGGGGCGCTGGGCAGATTGGTGCCCGACCAAAGGCGCTTGCAAGCCAGCTTGTCCATTCCGAGAGCGGAACCCAGAACACCCGACCCGGTATAGGGGACTCCCGCGATCTCGAGGCAACCCTGCAGCGTTCCGTCCTCTCCCCCCATTCCGTGCAGCGCGATGAAGGCCCGGTCGAAGCCCAGCAGATCCAGATTTCGCGCACGCGCCTCGGTAAGGTCGATCGCCACCACATCGACACCGGCGCGCTGCAGCGCCTGAAAGACCGCCTGGCCACTGGCAAGCGAGATCTCGCGCTCTCCGGACCAGCCCCCCATCAGTACCGCCACGCGGCCGTAACGATCGGCCTGCTGTGTTGACGTTCGTGTCATACCGGCTTCTCCTGGCGTCCCAAAACGCGAACCTCCGGCTGCAGCCGGACCCCGAACTTCTTCTGTACTTCCTGTTGCACGGTTTCGATCAGCCTTTCGATATCGGCTGCGGTGGCATGTCCGTCGTGCGTGATGAAATTGGCATGCTTGCGCGAGACCTCGGCCAGCCCCTGGCGCAGCCCCTTCAGCCCGGCCTGTTCGATCAACGCGGCAGCATGCCCACCCTCCGGATTCCGGAATACCGAACCGCAGGAGGGAAGGCCGAGGGGCTGCCGCTCCGCCCGCTCCCGAAGCAGCCCCTGTATCCGTTCCTTTGCGGCCGACGGATCTCCAGGCTGCAGATGCAACACGGCTCTCAGAAACAGTTCGCCCTCGACCCCGCGCGCCTCCCGGTAACCGATGGCGTAGTCGTCAGGCGTGCGCACTCGACGCAGACCCCGACCATCCATGGTTTCGACCCAGTCCACCAACGGCCAGATCTCCCCGCCCCAGGCACCCGCGTTCATGGCCAGGGCGCCACCGATGGTGCCCGGGATACCGGCAAGAAACTCGGCACCCGTCAGACCCTCGTTCGCACAGAAACGGGCGGCCTGGGCACAGGCCAGGCCAGCCCCCAGCTCGACCCGCTCCGGATCCACCCGCAAGCGCTGGTTGAGCGTCCCGGCCAGGTGGATCACCACGCCTTCAACCCCGCCATCACGGATCAGCACATTGCTGCCCAGCCCCAGAATCATCCGTGGAAGCGATTCGGGAATGGCAGCGAGGAAATGCGCGAGATCGTCCGCGTCCTCCGGCTCGAACAGCCAGTCTGCGGGGCCGCCGACCCGCCAGGAGGTCAGGGGCGCGAGCATCCCATTGCGTTCGAGGCGACCCCGGACCCGCAGATTGGCGACCGCACTCAACATGAGCCCTCCCGCCCCAGCGCACCGGGCAGGCGGGCCGCGAGCTGGCCCACGTCGCCCGCGCCCTGGGTGATGACGACATCGCCGTCGCGCAACAAACCGGAAAGCACCTCCGGAACGGCCTGCACCGACTCGACGAACACCGGCTCCACACGCCCCCGCAAGCGGACCGCACGCGCCAGACTCCGACCGTCTGCGCTCGGTATCGGGGCTTCGCCCGCCCGGTAAACGTCGAGCAATACCAGTCCGTCCGGGAGCGAGAGCACCTCGGCGAAATCTTCGAAAAGATCCCGGGTCCGTGTGAACCGGTGGGGTTGGAACACGAGGATCAGCCGTCTTTCCGGCCAGGCCGCACGGGCCGCCTCGAGCGTTGCGGCAATCTCGCGGGGATGGTGGCCGTAGTCGTCGACCAGGGTCACCTGCCCCGCAGGGATCGGACACTCCTGAACCTGGAATCGGCGGCCGATGCCCTGGAAGCCTTCGAGCGCGCGTTGCATCGCATCCGGGGAAACGTCCAGCTCGTGCGCCACGGCGGCCGCAGCCAGCGCGTTCAGCACGTTGTGTCGGCCCGGAAGGTTGAGCACCACGGCGAACGGTTCGTGCCCCGGGATACTGAGATCGAAATGGGTGCGGATGCCCACCTGGCGGAGATTCATCGCGCGCACATCCGCGTCCTCCTCGAGACCGTAGATGAGGCGTGGACGCTGAAGACGATCCAGCAGGGAACGCACCTCCGGATCATCGCCACAGAGCACCGCGAGCCCGTAGAACGGCAGGTGGTGAAGAAACTCGAGAAAGGTCTCGCGAAGCCGGCCGAAATCGCCCCCATAGGTGGCCAAGTGGTCGGCGTCGATGTTCGTCACGACGCTGATCATCGGCTGCAGGTGCAGGAAGGACGCGTCGCTCTCGTCGGCTTCCGCCACGAGATACTGGCCCTGTCCGAGGCTCGAATGGCTGGCCGTACTATTCAGGCGTCCGCCGATCACGAAGGTCGGATCCAGCCCGGCCTCACCGAGAATGCTGGCGATCAGGCTGGTGGTGGTGGTCTTGCCGTGGGTACCGGCAACGGCGATGCCGAGACGGAAGCGCATGAGTTCCGCCAGCATCTCCGCCCGGCGCACGACCGGTATGCCGCGCTCCCGTGCCGCGCGCGCTTCCGGGTTCGCGGGATCAATCGCCGTGGATACGACCAGAACGTCCGCGTCGGCCACCTGCGCCGGATCGTGACCACGCGCGATCGGGATACCCAATCCGGAGAGCCGCCGGGTCATGCCGGATTCCTGAAGATCGGAACCCGAGACCTGGTATCCGAGTTGGTGCAGGACCTCGGCGATCCCTCCCATGCCCGCACCGCCGATGCCAACGAAGTGGATCCGACGAATCCGGCGCATGAGGCGTTGAGCGGGGATGGGCCTGGAGGTCATGACGTACCCCTCACCGCTTCCAGGCAGGCTTCGGCCAGCACGTCCGCGGCATCCGCGGTCGACGCCGCACGCGCCTTCACGGCGCGGTCGAGGAGCTTTTCGCGGTGCAACGAACGCATCAAGCCCGCCAGGTGTTCGGGGGTGAGATCGGCGTCGGCGACCGTCCAGGCGGCCCCGATACGAACGAGGAAGCCTGCGTTTGCGGTCTGATGATCATCAACGGCATGCGGGTAGGGTACGAACACGGCCGGCAAGCCCGCTGCGGCAACCTCCGAGACCGTCAATGCACCCGCGCGACAGATCACCAGGTCCGCCCAACCGTAGGCCTCCGCCATGTCATCGATGAAGGCTGTGATCTCGGCATCGATCCCGGCGGATTTGTAGACTTCCAGCGCGAGATCGAGTGTCCGGTCACCCGCCTGGTGACGGATTTTCGGACGCTGTTCCTCGGGCAGAAGGGCAAACGCAGCGGGTACGACGCGGTTGAGCGTTTTCGCACCGAGACTTCCGCCGAGAACCAGCACTCGAAGGGGCCCGGAACGCCCGGCCCAGCGTTTTTCAGGTACGTCCAGCGCAGCGATGTCACGCCGCACCGGGTTACCGATCACCGTGGCGGCGGTCGTGGCTGAAAAGCTTCCGGGAAAGGCACAGAAAACACGGTCCGCGACCTTGGCAAGCCAGCGGTTGGTCAAACCGGCAACGGCGTTCTGCTCGTGCACCAGCAGCGTACGACCCAGCGCCGCGGCCATCAGGCCACCGGGCCCAGCGGCGAACCCGCCGAAACCCACCACCACCTCGGGCCGCAACCGCAGCATCAACGCCAAGGCCGACCAGAGCGAAAGGCCCAGCTTCCAGGGCGCGAGCAGCAGGCTCGTCCAGCGTTTGCCTCTCAAGCCGGAGATCGGAAGCGTATACAGCGCGATGGCCGCCCGGGGTACCAACGTGGCCTCGATGCCCCGGGAGGTGCCCAGCCAGGATACCTGGCAGCCACGGTCACGCAGGACCGCCGCCAGCGCGAGCCCGGGAAACACGTGGCCACCCGTGCCCCCGGCCATGATGAGGATATGCGGCGAGCGCGCGTTCATGACGCCCGGCCGCGGTTCCTGGGCACAGGAACCTGCGCCTCCCATTGCACCCGCGCGAGCAGTCCCATGGCCGCCAGGGTCACGATCAGCGAACTGCCGCCGTAACTGAGGAAAGGCAGCGTGAGTCCTTTGGTCGGTAAGACCCCCATGTTCACACCAAGGTTGATCGCAGCCTGCAGCCCGATCCAGATGCCGATGCCGAAGGCGACGTGGGATCCGAAGGCATGTCCGCCGCGCTCCGCACGCAGCGCGATCACGAAGCAGCGCCAGACCAATAGCGTGAATAGCGCGATCAACACCGCGACGCCGGCGAACCCGAATTCCTCGGCGAAGACAGCGAAAAGAAAGTCGTTGTGCGCCTCGGGCAGGTAGAACAGCTTCTGCACGCTGCCCCCGAGACCGGCGCCGAACCACGCGCCCGAGCCGATCGCAATCAGCGACTGGGTCAGCTGAAACCCGGTTGCGAAGGGGTCCTGCCAGGGATCCAGAAACGCGGTTAATCGAGCGACGCGGTAGGGTGTGGCCAGGGCCATCACGCTCATGGCCAGCGCAATCGTCGCGCCGAGTGCGGCAAACTGCCAGAGCTTTGCTCCGGCCAGGAAAAGCATCCCCATACCGATCGCCAGCATGATTACGGCGCCCCCGAAATCCGGTTGCAGCAACAACAACACGGTGCCGAGTCCGAGCGCGATCAATGGACGCATGAATCCGACGAAGTGCAGGCGAAGATTGGAATAATGGCGAACGATATACCCGGCCATGTACAGGACCACGAGCAGCTTCACGGGCTCGGATACCTGAAGGTTGAACACGCCCAGGGGGATCCAGCGGGTCGCGCCATTGACCGTGCGACCGACACCGGGGATCAGCACCACGACCAGCAGCAGCAGGATCAACACCAGCAGGAGGGGGCCCGCGTTCTCCCAGCGACGTAGTGGCACCCACCAGAACACGAGGCCAGCCAGCAAGCCGAGCGCCGCGAACAGGACCTGTCGATGGAAGAAGTAGAACGGCTCGCCGTAATTGCGGCTGGCCAGGTCCATCGAAGCGGAAGCAACCATCACCAGACCAATGCCGAGGAGCGAAGCAACGGCAAACAGCATGGGCAGGTCCAGTCCCGTCACGAGCCGGGAGGCCGAGATGGAAGGATGGGCAAGACGCGCGGTCATGTGCCCAACTCCCGAACGGCCCGTGCAAAGCGCTCGCCGCGCTCCGCGAAGCTGGAGAACATGTCGAGGCTGGCACAGGCGGGTGACAGCAGAACGGTATCGCCCGGTTGTGCCCATTCCGCGGCAACGGAGACGGCCTCTTCCATGCTGGTGACGAAGCGCAGCGGCACTAAGCCGTTCAGCGCCTGCGCGATCTGCGGGGCATCCACGCCGAGGAGAATCACGCCGCGGGTCTTGGCGACCAACGCGTCGGCCAGCGGCGCGAAATCCTGGCCCTTGCCCTGCCCGCCGGCGATCAGCACCAGCGGGCCGGTCAGCCCGCGGATCGCGGCCAGCGTAGCGCCCACATTGGTACCCTTGGAATCATCGATAAACTCGACGCCGTCGTGGCAGCGCACGCGCTGGGACCGGTGACTCAGACCCGCAAAAGTGCTCAAGACCGGCAACAGGGGACGAGGATCGTCGACCCAGGGCCAGACCAGGGCGAGGGCCGCCAGTACATTCAGCCAGTTGTGACGGCCATGGAGGGCCAGACCGGCTGTGGGCAGCAGCGCGCATTCGCCACGTGCAAGCCATGGCTCGCCCTCCACCTCGACCACACCAAAGGCGTCGGGTTGCGGGGGCGGGCTCAGACCGAAGGTGGTTCCAGCGCAGGTCCGTGACAAGGAGCGGAGCCTCTCGTCATCGCGATTCAACACCGGCTGGCGCGCACCTTGCAAAATCCGCATCTTCGCGGCGGTGTAGGCATCCATGTTCGGATAGCGGTCCAGGTGATCCGCCGAGATGTTCAGGATCGCCGCGGACGCAGCGCCGAGGTCGCTGGTGGTTTCCAATTGGAAGCTGGAGAGTTCCAGCACGTAGACTTCGGGATCGTCGCCGAGCAGGTCGAGCGCCGGCGGCCCCAGGTTGCCGCCGACCGCTGTGCGCAGTCCCAACGCGCGCAACAACTCGCCCGCCAGGGCCGTGACGGTGCTTTTCCCGTTCGAGCCCGTAATGGCAACCACCGGTTGCCTGGCTGTGCGCGCGAAAAGTTCGATATCACCGATCAATTCGCTACCTGCTGCCCGGGCAGCCTGCAGCCCAGGCAGGGAGACCGGCACACCGGGCGACACCACCAGGCGGCGCCAGCGGGTGGGATCCAGCGTGGACAGCGAACCCACCCAGGCGTTGGCTGCGCCCTGGATGTGGTTGAGTTCGGCCAGCCCTGGGGGATTTTCCCGTGTGTCGGTCACGGCCACCCGCTGTCCACGCGCCAGCAGGTGCCGGATCACGGACAGGCCCGTTGCCCCGAGCCCGACCACCAGGGTTTCCTGTTCCAATTGGGCGGCAGGAAGATTCATCGTATCTTCAGGGTCGCGAGACCAATCAGCACGAACACCACCGTCAGGATCCAGAACCGCACGATGACCCGCGGCTCCGGCCAGCCCTTGAGTTCGAAGTGATGGTGGATCGGGGCCATGCGGAAGATGCGGCGGCCCGTCATCTTGAAGGATGCGACCTGCAGGATCACCGAGACGGTCTCAATGACGAAAATGCCGCCCATGATCAGCAGCACCACTTCCTGACGGGTCAGGATCGCCAGCATCCCAATCGCGGCGCCCAGGGCGAGCGCGCCGACATCGCCCATGAAAACCTGTGCCGGGTAGGCGTTGAACCAGAGAAACCCCAGTCCCGCGCCCACCAGGGCCGCGGAAAAAACCACCACTTCGCCGACACCCGGCACTGCGGGAATGCCCAGATACCCGGCGAACACCGCGTGCCCCGCGGCGTAGGCGAAAACGCCCAGGGCTCCCGCCACCATGACTGCCGGCATGATGGCCAACCCGTCGAGGCCATCCGTCAGGTTTACCGCGTTGGATGCGCCGACGACCACCAACCAGACGAGCGGGACGAAAAGCCACCAGGCAAGCTCTATTTCGACATCCTTGAAGACCGGCACGAAGAACGTGGTCTCGGTCGGAGACTGCGCAGTCCAGACGATCACCAGCGCAGCGACGATGGCAAACAGCGTCTGCCAGAACATCTTGGCACGGGCGGTGAGGCCCTTGCTGTTGCCATAACGCAGTTTCAGATAATCGTCCCACCCTCCAACGAAACCAAAGGCCAGCGTTGTCAGCAGCACGATCCAGACGAACCGGTTGCTGAGATCGCTCCAGAGCAGGGTTGCGACCGCAACCGCCACGAGGATCAACGCTCCCCCCATCGTGGGAGTACCTGCCTTGGAAAGATGTGACTCCGGGCCATCGACCCGAATCTGCTGGCCGATCTTCTGGACTGTCAGACGACGAATCATCGCCGGCCCCACCAGCAGGGCAATGGCCAGCGCGGTCACCACACCCAGGATCGAACGCAGCGTCAGGTATTGGAAGACCGTGAAGCCACGATGGAACTGTACAAGGTACTCAGCCAGCGCGAGCAGCATGCACCACCCCCGTACCCTGGCCGGCCGCTTGCAGATCAAGAGCGGCCAGAATGTCTTCCATGTGCTGATTTCGCGACCCTTTAATCAGCACTGTCGTACCCCCGTGCAGCAGGTCCGCGAGCGCACCCGCCAGAGATGAATGCGAAGGGAACCAGTGCGCGTTGGTCCCGAAGGCGTCCACAGAGGCGGGCGTGAATTCGCCCAGCGCGAGCATGTGCGTCACGCCGAGATCACGGGCACGACGACCCATTTCCGCATGCAGGTCACGTGCCGCTTCACCCAACTCATTCATGTCGCCGAGCACGAGGATGCGGGTTCCTGCATAGGTGGCCAACACCTCCAGTGCAGCGGTGAGGCTGTCGGGGTTCGCGTTGTACGTGTCGTCCCAGATGCGGGCTCCCGAGGCATGAACATGGGCGTTCATGCGTCCCGCCACAGGTCGCCAGGACTCCAGGCCGCGGGCAATCGCGTCGATGCTGCAGCCCAACGCATGCGTCGCAGCCGCAGCCGCCAACGCATTCAGGGCCGCGTGGCGACCGGGCGCCCCCAACTGCAAATCGCGAACGGATCCGGCCAGACGCAGGGTAAGCCGGTCCGGCGCATGCCAGGTTCCCCGGACCTCGCCCAAACCCTGCAGCGAGAAGCCGATACATTTGCGCCCGGCGTTCAACGTGAGCCAGTAATCGGCAAACGCATCGTCGAGGTTGATGATCGCAACCCCGCCCTTGTCCGGAAGCCCGGAATAGATTTCCCCCTTGGCCCGGGACACACCTTCGACGCTCCCGAAACCCTCGAGATGGGCGTGGCCGGCGTTGGTGATCAAGGCCACGTCCGGTCGGGCACATCGAGTGAGGTAGGCGATTTCGCCAGCGTGATTGGCCCCCATCTCGATGACGGCATAGTCGAGCGCCTCGGGCATCGCAAGGAGCGTCAGGGGAACGCCGATATGGTTGTTCAGGTTCCCCTGGGTTGCATGCACCGATCCGACTCCGGCCAGGATCGCCCGGAGCATCTCCTTGGTGGTCGTCTTGCCGTTGGAGCCCGTCAGGGCGACGACGCGCGCCGCCGTTTTGCCGCGCCAGAACAAAGCGAGATCGGCCAGCGCTGCCGTGGTGTCACGAACCACGACCTGGGGTCGGGAATCGTTCATCTCTCGCGTAACCAGAAACCCTGCCGCTGCCAGGTCGGGGCCGATGAAATCGTGTCCATCGAAACGATCGCCCTGCAGCGCGACAAAAAGTGCCCCCGGAGCCGGCGTCCGGGAATCGCGATTCACACCATGGAAAAGCACAGCGCCGTCTCCGACGAGACGGCCGTCGAGCAACCGGGACAACTCAGCCATGGTCAGCGTAATCATGGCGCCCTCTCCTCGACATATCGGGCCGCCAGTTCGCGATCGCTGAACGGGTACTCGATACCCGCCACGTTCTGGGTCGTTTCGTGTCCCTTGCCCGCAATCAGAACGACATCGCCCGGACGCGCGGCGGAGACCGCTGCCCGGATGGCCTCCGCGCGGTCGCCGATCTCTTTGGCAGCCGCCGGTCCGACACATCCGTCGAGGATCGCCCGGCGAATCGCAGCGGGCCTCTCGTTACGTGGGTTGTCATCGGTGACGATGACCTCATCGGCCAACCGGGAGGCGATCGCGCCCATCTCCGGGCGCTTGCCCGGGTCGCGCTCGCCGCCACATCCGAACACCGCCCAGAGCCGACCGGACGTATGGGCGCGCAGGGCACGCAGGGCCGACTCCAGCGCCAGCGCCGTGTGTGCGTAATCGACCACGAGTACCGGCCCCCCGGGAAGCGCGAAGCGCTCCATCCGACCCGGCACACCCCGCGCGTCGCCCAGCGCCCCGATGGTCCGTTCTGGAGACTCTCCGAGCGCCAGAAGAGTCCCGGCCGTTGCGAGCAGGTTGGCGGCATGGAAGGCCCCGAAAAGAGGCGCGCGAACCTCGCCGCGAACCCCGGCGATCTCGAGTTCGAAGGCCAGCCCGGCCTCGGATGTCTGCAGGTTGCGGCCCACGAGATGACGCTCGGGTTCCGGCGATCCCACCCCGATCTCGAACCCGTAGGACCAGCAGGTCACGGGGCTGGCCTCGGCGCAATGCGCGGCATGGAGGCGCCGACCGAAGGCGTCGTCCAGATTCAACACCATCGCCCTGAGGCCCGGCATTTCGAACAGCCGCGACTTGGCTTCCGCATACGCGGCCATCGAGCCATGGAAGTCGAGGTGATCGCGCCCCAGTTGCGTAAGCACGGCGACGGTGGGACGCAGTCCTTCGAGACGTCCCTGAGCGAGTGCATGCGACGAAGCCTCCAGGGCCACCGCTGCAAAACCCGCCCCGGCGAGTCCAGCCAGGTGGCGATGGAGCTCCAGCACATCGGGTGTCGTATGGCCGGTCGGCGCCAGGCTCCCGGGAACACCCACACCCA
>SLNI01000222.1 GCA_007133115.1 Thioalkalivibrio sp.
GACACCCGCGCGCCGGATGTCCTGGCATTGCAGGAAACCAAGCTGCTCGACGAGAACTTCCCCGCCGAGGCGCTGGCGTCGGCGGGCTACCAGACCGTGTTTTCGGGACAGAAGACCTACAACGGGGTCGCACTGTTGGCGCGCCGTGCGATCACCGATGTGACCACCGACCCGCCGGGCCTGGAGGACGCCCAACGACGCATCCTGGCGGCCACCGTCGATGGGGTGCGGATCGTGAACCTGTACGTGGTCAACGGTGAAGCCGTGGGTTCCGAGAAATACGCCTACAAGCTCGACTGGCTGCGCCGGGTGCATCTATGGCTCGCCGACGAACTCGCGAACCATCCCCGGATGATCGTGCTGGGCGATTTCAACATCGCGCCCGAGGACCGTGACGTCCACGATCCCGAGGCCTGGCGCGGCGAGGTGCTGTGTTCAGCGCCTGAACGCGAGGCGCTGCAGCGTATACTCGATCTCGGTTTCGGCGACTGCTTCCGCCAGATGCCCCAGGAGGAGAACCGTTTCAGCTGGTTCGACTACCGGGCCGCGTCGTTTCGCCGCAATCGGGGCCTGCGCATCGATCTGATTCTCGCGAGCACGCCCCTGCTCGCCCAGTGCCGCGCCAGTTCGATCGACCTCGAGCCGCGCGGCTGGGAACGGCCCTCCGATCACGCCCCGGTGATCGCGGAATTCACGCAGGACTGACGCGCCGTGAAGCGCGCCTTGGGCTTGGGCGATCAAAGTCCGCCGGATGGCGTCTCCGCGTCCTTGTTGGATATGTAGTCCATGATGCCCATCAGCAGCGCCGATACGACGAAGGTAAGGTGGATCACCACGTACCAGAGCAGCTTGTCGCTGCCGATGCTTTCGATGTTCATGAAGGCCTTGAGCAGGTGAATCGACGAGATCGCGACGATGGCCGCGGCCACCTTGAGCTTCAGCGAGCTCGCATCGAGCTTGTCCAGCCAGCCCGTGCGCTTGTGTTCTGCCACGCTCAGCTTGCCGACGAAGGTTTCGTAGCTCGAGTACATCACCATGATGATCAGACCCGCGATCAGCACAATGTCGATCAGCGACAGCGCGACCAGGATCAGGTCTATTTCCTTGATCTCGAGGATATGGGGCAGCACGTGGAACACTTCCTGGAAAAACTTGATCGCCAGCGCCAGCAGCATCAGGCTCAGCCCCAGGTAGATGGGGGCCAGCAGCCAGCGCGAAGCCAACATCGCTCGTTCCATCACGCGTTCCAGCATGTCCGTTTCTCTCGAGGCTGTGTCGGGACCCCATATTCTAGGACCTTTTCCCGCCGATGACCCAGTCCATGAAATATCGCGACCTGCGTGACTTCGTCGCCCTGCTCGAACAGCGCGGCGAACTCCGGCGCATCACCGCCGAGATCGACCCCAACCTCGAGATGACCGAACTCTGCGATCGGGTGCTGCGTGCCGGCGGACCCGCGCTGCTGTTCGAAAACCCCAAGGGTTCCGACATCCCGGTGCTGGGCAACCTGTTCGGTACACCGGAGCGCGTCGCGCTGGGCATGGGCGCGGAGTCGGTCGAGGCCTTGCGCGAGATCGGCAAGCTGCTGGCCTTTCTGAAACAGCCGGATCCCCCGAAGGGTCTCAAGGCGGCCTGGGAGTCCCTGCCGGTGTTCCGCAAGGTGTTGGACATGGCGCCCAAGCGGGTCCGCTCCGCCCCCTGCCAGGAACACGTTATCGAGGGCGAACAGGTCGATCTCGCACGCCTCCCGGTGCAGACCTGCTGGCCGGGCGACGCCGGGCCGCTGATTACCTGGGGCCTCGTGGTGACCCGCGGGCCGAACCAGAGCCGGCAGAACCTCGGCATCTACCGCCAGCAGGTGATCGGGCGCAACCGGGTGATCATGCGCTGGCTGTCGCACCGGGGCGGCGCGCTGGACTTCCGCGACTGGCAGCAGACGCACCCGGGCGAGCCGTTCCCGATCGCGGTCGCGCTGGGCGCCGATCCCGCCACCATCCTCGGCGCGGTAACGCCGGTGCCGGACAGCCTGTCGGAGTACGCGTTCGCGGGCCTGCTGCGCGGCAGCCGCACCGAACTGGTGAAGTGCCTCGGCTCGGACCTCGAGGTCCCGGCCTCGGCCGAATTCGTGCTGGAGGGCCACATTCACCCGGGCGACACCGCCCCGGAGGGTCCGTTCGGCGACCACACCGGCTACTACAACGAGGTCGACGACTTCCCCGTGTTCACGATCGACCGGATCACGCACCGCCAGGATCCGATCTACCACAGCACCTACACCGGCCGGCCCCCGGACGAGCCGGCGATCCTCGGCGTCGCGCTGAACGAAGTCTTCGTGCCCATCCTGCAGAAGCAGTTCCCGGAAATCGTCGATTTCTACCTGCCGCCCGAAGGCTGTTCCTACCGCCTCGCGGTGGTCAGCATGCGCAAGCAGTACCCGGGCCACGCGAAGCGGGTGATGATGGGCGTCTGGTCGTTCCTGCGCCAGTTCATGTACACCAAGTTCGTGATCGTGGTCGACGAGGACGTGAACACCCGCGACTGGAAGGATGTGATCTGGGCCATCACCACCCGCATGGACCCCGCCCGCGATACCGTGCTGATCGAGAACACGCCGATCGATTACCTCGACTTCGCCTCGCCGGTCTCGGGCCTGGGATCCAAGATGGGCCTGGACGCCACCAACAAGTGGCCCGGGGAGACCACCCGCGAATGGGGCCGGCCGATCACCATGGACGCCGACGTGAAGGCCCGCGTCGACGAACTGATGCGAGATCTGGATCTGTGATCTGCCGGGGGCGGTCCTAACGGACAACCAAGGCGAGCCACGGAAAACGCGGACAAGCACGGAAAGAAATAAAAATACGGCTCATTTTCCGTGTTTTCCGTGGCTAATCTTTCACGCCAATCCGAAACTCAGGCCGCTTGCGCTTCGCTCAGCTCCTCTGGCTTTGCAGGCTCGCCTCGATCCCCGAGATCGCGTCGTCGTAACGCGGCTGCCACTGCAGCGCCTCCCGGATCCGGGTGGAGTCGATCCGCCGCTGCTCGCGCAGGAAGCTCGCCATGC
>SLNI01000025.1 GCA_007133115.1 Thioalkalivibrio sp.
ACGCAGATCCAGTTCTCGGTGAGCCCGGAGGCGCAGGCCGGGTACCGGGACGAACTGCTGGAGGAGGCCATCGCGCGCTGGCAACGAATCGCTCAGGGCATGGGCGCCTCGCTGGGGGCCTCCCACCTGTTCCCGACGGAGATGACGCTGCACGAGAACGGCGGCTTCTATCCGTCACCCATGCTGCGCTCGGCGGCAATGGATAGTGCGCTGGGCTCGGCGCCCGCGCTGGAGGCCGGACGTTCCACCGTACGCGTGACCGTCTCGGGCCAGGCGCGCGCCTTCGGAGCCAGCACGCTCCCCGCCCAGGAAGGCCGGTAACGGCGGCGCCCCTCAGGGCGCCAGCTGCAGTTCCAGCCAGCCCTCCCCCACGCTGAGCATCTCGATCCCCGCGCCCAGCGAGCCGAGCCCGCTGGTGGCGAGCAGATCGGTCCCCTTCAAGCCACCGAGCCACGCGTTGGGCAGCGGAATCCCGCCGACGCTGATCCCGACGAGGCGGGCCTCGACACGGTCGTCCAGGGTCGCCAACTGCAGGCCGGTCTGCACGCGGACGCTGCGCCCGCCCATCAGGGGCACGTCGGGTGGCACATCGATCCGGAAACTGGCGCTCAGCTGATCCGGCGACAGGCGCACGGCGGCGCGCCCGGCCAACCCGGGGTCGGCCGCGATCAGCGCGTTGAGTTCACGTTCTGTGAAGCGCACCTGCCGTTGGCTGCCGTCCTCAACGTAGATTTCCGGCGGCACCGCGCCCCCTGCATCCTGCGCGGGCGGTTCCGGAAGGGCGGCGGGGCTCTCGCCATACGCGGCGTTGCGGATCCGGTCGAACTTCGCCTCCAGCGTACGTTGTTCGGCCTCGGTCAGGGGTGCCGTCTGCGCCTGCATGCGCGTCAGCTGCCAGATCCACACCCCGGCGAAAACCAGCAAGAGGATCAGCAGAACGACGAGGAACCAGGCCAGCCGGGAGCTGCGGCGCGGGCTTTCGGGCTGGGTCTCATTCACGAGCGGCACTCCTTCATGCATCGGGTCGATAGAAACGGTAGCATAGGGAGGTTACACCGGTATCGGACCTGACCCATGCGCACGGCAATCGCTCTCCTGATGTGGCTGGCTCTCACCGGCACAGTCTCCGCGAACCCACAATCTTTCGCTCCCGAAGTCGCGGACGGCATGTCGGCCGACGCGCAGCGCCAGGAAGCGGAAAAGCACCTGCAGAATGAGCCCCCGGATCTCGAAGAAGCCCGGCAGTGGCTCGAAAGCGCCGCAGAGAATGGCTCGGTCGAGGCCATGGGCGAGGTGGGTTGGCTGTACGAACAGGGCCTCGGCGTCGAACCCGACTCCGTGCGGGCGCTCACCTTCTACGAGCAAGCCTACGAGGCTGGAGAAAACGACTACGGCATCCGCATCGGCTGGATGTACATCCAGGGATTCGGCCTGGACCCGGACCGCGCACTGGGCGAGGCGTGGTTCCGGCGGGTCATCGAGGATCGCGATGACAGCCAGGCGCGCCTGGCCCTCGCCTCCGTGCTCATCGCCGATGCAGTGAATAATGTGCAGCCCGATCCCGCGCCGGAGGTCATCGAGTTGCTCACGAAGGCACTGGAAGACGATTTGCCCGTGGCAGCCCATTACCTCGCCCGACTGTACATGGAAGGGCTGGGCACGGTACCCGCCAATCCCGAGCGCGCCGTGCACTTCACGAGAATCGGGGCCGAGGCCGGAAACCCGCAGATGCAGGGTTGGATGGCCATGTTGCATCTGCGCGGTGACGGCGTACCGCGGGATCTGATCGAGGCGCACACCTGGGCCAGCCTGTCTGCCGCGGGCGGCGACCCCGCCGGAGAACAGATCCGCCGCGAACTGGCCTCGCAACTCGACCGTGACAGCCTGATGGAAGCCCGGCGCCGCGCGTTCGCCTGGCTCAATCCGTAACCGGGGCCTTCTTCGCGACATCCCCCTGCACGACGACACGGCCGGCTTCCTCGTTCATCCGGCGCAGTTCGGTCGCCCGTTGTGCTGGGAGATCCTTCCAGTCGAAACGCCAGCTCCAGTTGCCCTGAGCCGTTCCCGGGGTGTTCATGCGGGCATCCCCACCCAGGGCCATCGCATCCTGCATCGGAATCACCGCGAGCCGGGCCGGTGACGCGAATGCGGCCTCGATCAATGCCCAGGGCATGTCCTTCGCCTTCACACTCACACCCAGACTCTCCAGCACGAACGTACGGCTGGCCTCTGGCAGGGACTCGAACCAGCCAAGCGTGGTGTCGTTGTCATGCGTGCCGGTATACACCACGCCTCGCTCCTCGTGGTGCTCCGGCAGGTACGGGTTGTCCGGACTGCCGTCGAACGCGAACTGCAGGATCTTCATGCCCGGAAGCGCGAATTCGTCGCGCAGTGCCGTCACCCCGGGGGTGATCACACCCAGATCCTCGGCCAGCAGCGGCAGTTCTCCGAAGTGCTGCAACAGCGCCTCGAACAGCGCGGCCCCGGGACCCGGCTGCCAGCTGCCGGCGATCGCGGTGGGCTCGGACGCCGGGATCGACCAGAAGGCCTCGAAACCGCGAAAGTGGTCGATACGCAGGCCGTCCAGGCCTTCCAGTGCCCACCCGATCCGCTGCAGCCACCAGTGGAAACCATCCGCGGCCATTTGGTCCCAGCGGTAGTGCGGGTTGCCCCAACGTTGGCCGGTCTCGGAGAAGTAGTCCGGCGGCACTCCGGCCACGGTGACGGGTTGTCCCTGCGGATCGAGATCGAAATACTCAGGGTGCGCCCACACATCCGCTGAATCGTGCGCCACAAAGATCGGCATGTCGCCGAGAATCAGGATGTCCCGGGCGTTGGCTTCGGCGCGCAGTCCATGCCACTGCCGAAAGAACACGAACTGTGAAAACCGCACTCCTTCCAGAGCTTCTTTCGCCTCGGCACGCAGCTGCTCCAGGCGAGCGGGTTCACGGCTCCGGAGGGGTTCGGGCCAGGTCCACCAGGGTCGGTTGCCCTGCAGCCGCTTGATCACCACAAACAGCGCGAAATCCTCGAGCCAGGAGGCCTGTTCGGTGCA
>SLNI01000064.1 GCA_007133115.1 Thioalkalivibrio sp.
GCGACGTGCTGACTACCATGGGACCATCGCAGCCGCCGCAAGATGCCCATGCATGAAGACCCCGTCACTGCCCGCGCGTTCTGGATACGATCACCCGGAAATGCCGAAATTCAATCGGAAGCCCTTGAACCCCTGGCCCCGGGTGACGTCCAGGTGCGAACGCTTTTTTCCGGAATCAGCCGCGGCACCGAAAGCCTTGTGTTCTCCGGCAGGGTACCCCAGAGCCAATACGAGGCCATGCGCGCCCCGTTCCAATCGGGGGATTTCCCCGGTCCGGTGAAATACGGGTACATCTCGGTTGGGGTCATCGAGGACGGTCCCGCCGAACGCATCGGCGAACGGGTGTTCTGCCTGTACCCGCATCAGGACCGTTACCGTGTTCCGGCATCCGCCGCCGTGCCGCTTCCCGCCGACCTCCCCCCCGGGCGCGCGGTTCTGGCTGCCAACATGGAAACCGCAATCAATGCCCTATGGGACGCCGCACCGATGGTCGGGGACCGCATCCTGATCATTGGTGCTGGCGTGCTTGGACTGCTGACCGCATGGCTGTGCCGCCAGATCCCGGGTACCGAGATCACACTGGTCGACGTGAATCCGGCCCGCGGCGATATCGCACAGGCCTGGGGCCTGCCCTTCGCGCTCCAGGCGGACGCCGGGTCCGCGGCGGATCGGGTCATTCATGCCAGCGGGAATCCTGCGGGTCTCGAACAGGCGCTGAATGCGGCGGGTCCGGAAGCGACCATTGTCGAACTCAGTTGGTACGGGGATCGGCGGGTCACCCTTCCTCTCGGTGAAGCGTTCCACAGCCGCCGCCTGCTGCTCAAAAGCAGCCAGGTCGGCCGTATTCCGCCGGAGCGAAGTGTGCGCTGGAATTTTCGCAGGCGCCTGACGCTGGCCCTCGACCTGCTCCGGGACGAACGCCTGGAACGACTGATCACCGGCGAGAGCCCTTTCGACCAACTCCCCGACGTCATGGCGAAGCTGTCGACCGATCCTGGCGACAGTCTGTGCCACCGCATCCGCTACCCGTGAGGCGGAACCGAGGTCCCGCGTACGGGCCTGCATTCGCGTTCCGTCACCCGATCGTTCATGACCACCCATCACTCGGAGCACACCATGTACAGCTTGAACGTCCGTGATCACTTCATGATCGCCCACAGCTTCAGCGGCGAGGTCTTCGGACCCGCGCAGCGCCTGCACGGCGCCACTTATGTGGTGGACGCCACGTTCCGGCGATCGGAGCTGGACGGGGACGGACTGGTCGTGGATATCGGCCTGGCCGGCACGCAGCTGGCCGCGATCCTGGCCGAAATGAACTACCAGAACCTCGACGACCATGCGGACTTTGAGGGGCGCAACACCACCACCGAGTTCCTGGCCCGGGAAGTCCACCAGCGGCTGGTGGATGCAATCCGACGGGGCAAGCTTGGCGCTTCCGCCGGAGGCCTCGAATCGGTTTGCGTAACGCTGCACGAATCGCACATCGCCTGGGCCAGTTTCGAAGGTCCTCTTTGAGTCCGAGGATTCTGCATCTGCTTGTCCCCGGCACGCTGGAGCAGCGGACCGGGGGCTACATCTATGACGCCTGCATGGTGTCGGGGCTGCGTCGTCGCGGCTGGACGGTCGAGGTACATAACCTGTCCGGCCGATTTCCAGGCCCGGATCAAGAGGCCGAAAGAGCCCTCGAAAGCGCCCTTGCCGCCGTCCCTGATCAGACCCCGGTCCTGATCGATGGCCTGGCTCTGGGCGCCCTGCCCGGTCCCGTGACACGCCACGCGAAGCGGCTGCACCTGCTGGCGCTCGTCCATCATCCACTCTGTGACGAGACCGGCCTCGACCCCCAACGCAGCCTGCAACTGCGACAACTGGAACAGCGGGCGCTGGCGGCTTGCCGGGGCATCATCGTGAGCAGTCGATTCACCGTCCGCCGCCTGCAGGCGTGGTTGCCCGATGAAATCCGGATCCTCGAAGTGATGCCGGGCACTGAATCCGTACCGCGTGCCCACGGGCCGGCTCCGGGCCAGCCTCCTCGCCTGCTCTGTGTCGGTTCGATCGTGCCGCGCAAGGGTCAGGATCTGTTGTTGCGCGCACTGGAACCGCTCATCGAACGGGACTGGGAGTGCGTGATCGCCGGGAGTCTGGAACGCGACCCCGGCTTCGCGGCCGAACTGCGCCGGCAGATGCATCTGGCCGGACTGGAGGATAGGGTCCGACTCATCGGTGAATGCGATGCGCCCACGTTGGCCGGGTTGTACCGCTCCAGCCGTGTATTCGTGCTGCCGTCCTGGTACGAGGGTTACGGAATGGCTTTCGCCGAGGCCATGGCTCACGGGCTGCCCGTCATCGCCACGACCGGCGGGGCCATTCCCGATACCGTGCCTGCCTCGGCGGGGCTTCTCGTGAGCCCGGGCTTAATACCGGAGCTGACCGCGGCTGTCGCCCGCATGCTGGACGAGCCCCTGTTGTGGGAATCGCTGTCGCAGGGCGCGTGGCAGCATGCACGGTCCCTGCCGGACTGGGACGCCGCGGCGGGTCATTTTGAGGACGCACTGAACGTCCTCATCCCGACATGAACGAACGTTTCCAGGCGACCTGGCTGGACCTGCGCGAGGCCGCCGATCATCAGGCGCGCGCGCCGGAGCCGCTGGATTCCCTGCGCGCATGGGCCGCTGGGAAATCGAGTCTGCGCGTCCTGGACCTGGGCGCCGGAACCGGTTCAAACCTGCGTTTCCTGGCACCCCGCCTGAATGTGCCGCAACACTGGACACTGCTCGATCACGACCCCGATCTCCTCGCACAGGCCCGCCCCCCTGCGACCCCCTACCCGGTGAAATGGGAGGTCGTCCGCAGCGATCTGTCACAGTGGCGGGAACAGGCCGAGGCCAGCCGCCCCGACCTGGTGACCGCCTCGGCACTGATCGACCTGGTCCCCGAATCCTGGCTGCAGTCGCTCGCCGCAGGCTGCGCCGAACTCGGTGCGGCCGTGCATGTGGTCCTCAGCTACGATGGCACCGTACGGTGGTCGCACCCCGATCCTCTGGATGCCGAAGTCC
>SLNI01000102.1 GCA_007133115.1 Thioalkalivibrio sp.
AGCTGGCCGCGACCGGCGATCCCCGCGTGCCGGTGATTCTCAACGCCCTGCTGGAAGGGCGTCTGCTCGCGACGGGCGACGAGCCACCGCGCATCCTGATCCGTGCGGAGACAGGGCGTGCCGGACGCGACGCCCTGACCGGAGAACCCGTGGACCCGGAACTGATTGCGTCGGGCCGGCGCATCCCCGTGCACAACCCGCTGCGCAACGCACTGCGCAGCCTCGTCGCGATATCCACGCTCTCGGCCCCAGACCCCCAACGCCGTGCAACTTCGCTGCGGCGCCTGATGCGGGATGACGTCAGCCCCGACATCCTGGCCTACCTCGACGATCGCGTGGAGCTCGAAACCGACCCGCGCGTAATGGACCTTTTGCTGACCGTCCGCGCTCTGGCACGTTTGAACGTCGATGAACCCGAGCACCGCCTCGAGTCCATCGCCCTGCTCCGGGGTTCGCTGCTGAGCGAGGTCCGGGTGCGGCTGGAGGCAGCCGCGAGCCGCGATGACGATCCCGATGTCCGCGAGGCCGCGCGCGAGGCGCTGGACTCGATCGAATCCCGAATCCGTTTCTTTCGCTTTACCGAGAACCTGTTCTTCGGGCTCAGCGCCGGCTCGGTGCTGCTGCTCGCAGCGATCGGGCTCGCGATCACCTTCGGGGTGATGGGCGTGATCAACATGGCCCATGGCGAGCTGATCATGATCGGCGCCTACACGACCTGGTTCATCCAGACGCTGATCCCCGGCGCGCTCAGCGCCAGCATCCTGCTGGCGATACCCGCAGCCTTCGTCGTCGCGGGCCTGGTGGGTATCGCAATGGAACGTGGCGTCATCCAGTTCCTGTACGGACGGCCGCTGGAAACGCTGCTGGCGACCTTCGGCATCAGCCTGATTCTGCAGCAAGCCGTGCGCACATTGTTCTCGCCGCTGAACCGTCCGGTGTCCTCGCCCGACTGGCTCAGCGGCACGCTGCAGGTGAACCCGATACTTGCGCTGACCTGGAGCCGGATCTACATCTTCATCTTCGCGATCATGGTCTTCGTTGCGCTGTTGCTGGTGATGAAGAAGACCAGCCTCGGCCTGAAGGTCCGCGCGGTGGCCCAGAACCGACCGATGGCCCGTGCGCTGGGTGTACGCACGGGTTGGGTCGACGCCCTGACCTTCGGCCTCGGGGCCGGTATCGCGGGCGTGGCCGGAGTGGCGCTCTCGCAACTGACCAACGTGGGCCCGAACATGGGTCAGGCCTACATCATCGACTCCTTCATGGTGGTGGTGTTCGGCGGTGTGGGCAACCTCTGGGGGACTTTCGTCGGCGCACTGGGCCTCGGCATGATGACCAAGTTCCTCGAGCCGCACAGCGGCGCGGTGCTGGCCAAGATCCTGGTCCTGATCTTCATCATCCTGTTCATTCAGCGGCGGCCGCGCGGACTCTTCCCCAAGAAGGGCCGGGCGGCGGAGGCCTGATCGATGCTGACCCGACGTCTGTTTCTGAGCGACTGGGGCGGCGTCACCGTGATGGTGCTGCTGCTCGCGATGGTGGTCGCGGTTCCCTACGCCAACCTGGTACTGCCGCCGGATTCGCCCTGGCATCTTTCCACCTACTGGGTGGCACTGCTGGGCAAGTTCCTCACCTTCGCGCTGCTCGCGCTGGCGATCGACCTGATCTGGGGCTACGCCGGCATCCTCTCGCTGGGCCACGGGGCTTTCTTCGGCCTCGGCGGCTATGCGATGGGTATGTACCTGACTCGGCAGATCGGCGACCGCGGCGTCTACGGGCACCCCGAACTGCCGGACTTCATGGTGTTCCTGAGTTATGAGTCCCTGCCCTGGTTCTGGTGGGGTTTCGACATGTTCTGGTTCGCGATGCTGATGGTCGTTCTGGTACCCGGACTGCTGGCGCTGGTATTCGGTTGGCTGGCCTTCCGCTCCCGGGTCGGGGGCGTCTATTTCGCGATCATCACCCAGGCCCTGGTATTCGCGCTGATGCTCGCCTTTTTTCGCAACGAGATGGGCTTTGGCGGCAACAACGGCCTGACCGACTTCAAGGACATCCTGGGCTTCTCGGTGCAGGCCCGCGAGACCCGCGTGGGGCTGTTCGTGGTCTCCGCCGTGGTGCTGATTCTCGCTTATGTCGCCTCGCGCTACATCGTCACCTCGCGTTACGGCCGCGTGCTCATCGCCCTGCGCGACGCCGAAAGCCGCACCCGGTTCGCGGGCTACCGCGTCGAGCACTACAAGCTCTGGCTGTTCGTGTTCTCTGCCATGCTTGCGGGGATTGCCGGAGCCTTATACGTGCCACAGGTGGGCATCATCAACCCGGGCGAGTTTGCACCGCTGCGCTCGATCGAGGCCGTGCTCTGGGTCGCGGTGGGCGGGCGCGGCAGCCTGTTCGGCGCGATCATCGGAGCCTTTACCGTGAACGGCGCCAAGACCTGGTTCACCACCGCCTACCCGGAAGCCTGGCTGTTCGCACTCGGGGCGCTGTTCGTTCTGGTGACCCTGTTCCTGCCGCGCGGGCTGGTGGGGATCTTCCGGCGCAAACGCAAGGGGGAAGGCGCATGAGCATGATGCGCAACACCCGGGAGACCATGCGCCGGGACCGCGTCTTCCGTTTTCTGGAACCGAGTCCCGACTTCGCGCGACCCGTGGACACCTCGCACGGGCCGATCCTGTACGTCGAGGATGTCAGCGTGCGTTTCGACGGGTTTCTGGCGCTGAACCAACTGACCCTGAGCGTGGACGAAGGCGAGCTCCGTTGCATCATCGGGCCCAACGGCGCGGGCAAGACCACGATGATGGACGTGATCACCGGCAGGACCGAACCGGATGAAGGAAAGGTCTTTTTCGGGCAGAACGTCGACCTGCTCCGGCTGGACGAGTACGAGATCGCGCGGGGTGGTATCGGTCGGAAATTCCAGAAGCCCACCGTGTTCGAGGCGCTGACGGTGTTCGAGAATCTCGAACTGTCGATGGCCTCCGACAAGCGTGTCTGGTCCACGCTGTTCTTCCGACTCAGGCCCGAGCAGCGCGA
>SLNI01000072.1 GCA_007133115.1 Thioalkalivibrio sp.
CGTCTGTTCGGGTGGGTCAACCAGGTTCGGGCGAAGGTCCGCTCCGGCGTGCGTGCCCCACGTGAATTCGTGGCGCTGGAGCATCACCTGCACGAACAGCGTCTGTTCAAGCAACCCGCGGAGCTGCGCATGATGCGCCACGCGGCCAGGATCTCTGCCGGCGCCCACATCCGGGCGATGCAGGCCTGTCGGCCCGGTCTGCACGAGTACGCGATCGAGGCCGAGCTGCTGCACGAGTTCCGGCGCCATGGCACCGAGCCGGCGTATCACTCGATCGTCGGCGGCGGAGAGAACGGGTGCATCCTGCACTACGTCGAAAACCGTGCACCGCTTCGGTCCGGCGACCTTCTGCTGATCGACGCGGGTTGTGAGTACCAGGGTTATGCGTCGGACATCACGCGTACCTTCCCGGTCTCGGGGCGGTTCAGCCCGGCCCAGAAGGAGGCCTATGAACTGGTGCTGGAGGCACAACAGGCGGCAATCGCGAAGGTGGTCCCCGGCAATCACTGGAACGATCCTCACGACGCCGCCGTGGGGGTTCTGACCCGCGGGCTCAAGGAACTCGGTGTGCTGAAGGGGACGCCCGCGCAACTGCTCCGGTCCGAGGCCTACAAACCCTATTACATGCACCGTACCGGCCACTGGCTGGGCCTCGACGTGCACGATGTCGGGGACTATCGCGTCGGGGAAGCCTGGCGGATGCTCGAGCCGGGCATGGTGATGACGGTCGAGCCCGGGCTGTACTTCGGACCCAGGACCGAGGCACCGAAGCGTTTTCGCGCCATCGGAATCCGTATCGAGGACGACGTCGCCGTGATCGCCGGCGGCCACGAAATCCTCAGCGATGCCTGTCCCCGGAGCGTGGCCGAGATCGAATCGTGCATGGCCGGGGATGCTCCGGCCCGGGCCCGGGCCCAGTAATGTCCGGACGCGCCCAGCATTGCGACTGCCTGGTCATTGGCGCTGGACCGGTCGGGGCGTTGCTGGCGAGCGTCCTCGCCCGTACGGGACGCCGGGTCGTGCTGGCTGAACGCGGCACGCTGGAGCGGACTCCATCCGGGCGGCCCGAAACCCGTGGCTACGCCCTCTCGGCCGGTTCCGTGACCTTGCTGGAGGATCTCGGCTACTGGGCTGCACTCGCGCCCTTCGCAGCGCCCATTCGGGAGGTGCACGTGACCCGTGCCGGGACCCTGGGCAGCGTGTCGATCGACGCCGACAGCCAGCATGTGCGTGCTCTCGGGCAGGTGGTTCCGGCGGCCGCGATCGACACCGTCCTGGCCGATGCCCTTCGCGAATCCGGCGTGCAGGTGCTGGAGCAGACCCGTTTCGCCGAGCTTGGCCCGGTCCGGGCCGAGCGTCGGCAGGTGGTGTTGGATAAGGAAGGGGGGCAGCAACGGTTCGCGCCCCGACTGGTCGTGGCCGCCGATGGTGCGCACTCGGCGACCCGGGCCGCGGCCGGCATCGAGGTGCTGCACCGGCGTTACGATGCCGATGCGCTCGTGTTCGACGTGCGCCCTGCGCGGGCCCACCAGGGGCGGGCCTTCGAGCGCTTCACGTCCGAGGGTCCGCTGGCGCTGCTGCCGCAGCCTGGTGGGTCCATGAACGTGGTCTGGGTGGCGCCACCCCCGGTCTGCGATGCGCGTATGGCCCTTTCGGAATCCGAGCGCATCGCCGAGCTGCAGGCCCTCTTTGGCTGGCGCCTGGGGCGCCTGGATGCGGCGGGACCCGTGGCCCGGTTCCCGCTGGAGTTGATCCGGGCCCGTCGACTGCACGCGGAGCGATTGGTGCTCGCGGGAAACGTGGCGCATGGGCTCCACCCGGTAGCGGGTCAGGGTCTGAATCTCTCCCTGCGGGACGTCGCGGTGCTGTCCGCGCTGCTGCAGCCACCGGGCGATCCCGGCGCCGCTGAGCGCCTCAGCGACTATGAAAAGGCCCGCGCCCCGGACATCGATCGCATCGTGGCGGCCACGGATTTTCTCGCACGGCAGTTGCGTGTGCGGGACGCGTTGACGCCGCATCTTCTGGGCAGTGGTCTGCTGCTGCTCGACCGAATCGGACCGCTGCGCAGTCGGTTGGCCGAACGGGCGATGGGTCTCGATCCCCTGCCCCGGCGCATTCTGCGCGCGATTCCTCCTGCCGGAGCGGTCGAGGTCTCCGCATGAGCCGCGCACTCCATGACTGCGTTGTCGTGGGTGGTGGCGCGGTCGGAGCCGCCACCGCGCTCGGACTCGCGCGCGCGGGGCGCCGGGTCGCGTTGGTCGAGCGCAATGCACGGCCCGCATTCACCGAGGAGACGCCGGTGACGCGGGTGACGACGCTCAACGCGGCGTCCATGAACCTGCTCGACGATCTGGGCGTGCGGTCGGCGATCATGACGCGACGCACGCACGCTTTTCACGGGATGGAGGTCTGGGATGCACACAGTGCGGCTCGTATCCGTTTCGATGCCGACGAACTGGGGGTTCCCGCGCTGGGCTGGACGGTCGAGCTGATTGTGCTGGAGGCGAGTCTCTGGGAGGCGATGGAGGCGGAGGGCGTGGAACTCTTCCCCGGGACGGGTTGGCGCGCGGTCGACTGGCGTTCCGATCGCGTGGATCTGTATCTGAACGACGAGCGATGTCTCAGCGGACGCTTGATCCTGGCCGCGGATGGCGGCGAATCCCGGCTGCGGCATCAGGCCGGCATCGGTGTTCGGCGCAACCCCTACCGGATGAGCGGCGTGGTCGCAACCGTCCGCACGCGGTTTCCCCACGAGGATACGGCATGGCAGCGTTTCAACGATGAGGAGATCGTCGCTTTTCTGCCGCTCTCCGACGGTCGTTCGTCCATCGTGTGGTCGATGCCCGACTACGCGGCAGGCGAGGTGCTCGCGCTCGGGGATGCCGAATTCTCGGAACGTCTCGACCAGTCCTTCGGGGGCCGCCTCGGCGGGATCATGGGGGCAGACCCGCGCTTCGTCTTTCCCCTCGTGGGACGACAGGCAAATGATTACGTCCGGGGTCGCCTGGTCCTGCTCGGCGACGCCGCGCATACGATTCATCCGCTCGCGGGCCAGGGGCTGAACCTCGGCTTCGGCGATGTTCGTGCTCTGCTCGAGGCATTGCCGCAGGGTGCGGGCAGCGATCCGGCCAGTGCGCGCTCCCTGCGCACGTACACGCGTGCCCGGCGGGTCGAGAACGAGATCATGCTCCGTTCGATGGAAGGCCTGCGCTGGCTGTTCGGATCAAAAGCACCGGTCGCGATGCACGCCCGGGCAGCCGGGGTTCAGCAGGTGGATCGCACGGCATGGATGAAGCACTTTTTTGCGCTGCGGGCCCTCGGCCTGAACTGAGAGGGCACGCCCTCAAGGCCGCTTCCCCCCTGTTTTCAGGCCGCTTCAGTATTTTCTTATGCACACGTGTCGAGACTGAGCAAGGCTCGCGTGGCCAAGGGATTCAGATTCGTGCGCTGCATCATCAAGAATTTATTAAATACAATAGAAACAAAGGCTTGTGTATTTAGATCAAAAAATGACCAATTTGTGTCAGCGCCAACTCCCATAAGCTCCCGACGGGTTTTCCTGCGGATCATCCACAGAGTTATCCACAGCATTTGTGGAAAAGTTTCAGGGGGCATAGGCGTCAGACACTTAGCGCTCGAACCTGCCACCGGGTTCCATGAATCGAGCCCAAATGCACCCTTGGCAAACGTACCGGGGTTTCACCTGGCGAACGCCTTGGGCTAGACTCCGAGAACTGCCGGCCTCAGGACCCTGTTCTCTGGCCGCACCGACCTGGAAGAGTGCCGTCCGCCCCGCGGATGGCCGCCGAAGGCGCAACGTCCGCCCGGAATCGCTCAGGCCACCCGGACCGGGAAGGTGCAATCAGGCAGACTCTGGAGAGCGGCCTTCAGTGGCCCACCGAAGGGGGCGTTGTTTACAACGCAAACTCTCAGGTTTCAGGACAGAGGGGCGGCCGGCGGCGAAAGCGTCCGCCGGCCGCCCTTTTTTCATGGATTGCTGCAAGGAGACCGGATGAACCTGAAAACCACGCCGCTGCATGCCGCCCATGAACGCGCCGGTGCCCGCCTCGTCGATTTCGCCGGCTGGGAAATGCCGCTGCATTACGGCTCCCAGCTGGAGGAGCACAAGGCCGTCCGCGCCGGTGCCGGCATGTTCGATGTCTCGCACATGCGCGTGGTGGACGTTCGGGGTTCCGATGCCGGTTCCTTCCTGCGCCGTCTGCTGGCCAACGATGTCGCGAAATTGCAGGCGCCGGGTCGCGCGCTGTACAGCTGCATGCTCAACACCGAGGGTGGGGTGCTGGATGACCTGATCGTCTACTTCCGGGGCGAGGCGGACTACCGGGTCGTGGTCAATGCCGCCACCGCAGACGACGACGTGGCGCATATGCGCACTCTGGCGGCAACGCACGCGGTGACCCTCGCGCCCCGCCCCGAGCTCGCGCTGATTGCGGTACAGGGCCCCGAAGCCGTCGCCCGCACCTTGCCGCTGCTGCCGGAGAGCCTGCGCGCCGCGGCCGGATTGAAACCGTTCCACGCGGTCTGGGACGACACGTGGATGGTGGCGCGTACCGGGTATACCGGCGAGGATGGATTCGAAATCATGCTGCCCGCCGAACGGGCCGATGGCCTCTGGGAGGGGTTGCGTGCGGCGGGCGTGCGTCCGGTTGGACTGGGCGCACGGGACACGCTGCGCCTGGAGGCTGGAATGAACCTGTACGGAACCGACATGGATGCGACCACCACGCCGCTGGTCTCCAACCTGGGATGGACCATCGCCTGGGAACCGTCCGACCGGGACTTCGTGGGTCGCGCGGCGCTGGAACGGCAGCGCGCCGCCGGAGCACCCGAGAAACTGGTGGGTCTCGTGCTGGACGAGCGAGGTGTGTTGCGGGGCGGCACGCGGATTCAGACCGCGGCTGGGGCGGGCGTCGTCACTTCCGGCAGCTTTTCGCCCACGCTGGGCTTCTCGGTTGCCCTGGCGCGGATTCCTTCGGCGTCCACCGAGGAGATGCTGACGGCTGAACTCCGCGGCAAGGCAGTTCCCGTGCGCGTCGTGAAGCCCGTATTCGTGCGCCACGGCCGTTCGAAGATTTCCTGAATCCACACCTGTCCGATCGTGCACAACCCGTCAAACGTCTGGCCATCGAGGAATAAAACATGAGCGCAGCACCGCAGGATCTGAAGTACAGCAAGAGCCACGAGTGGGTCCGGCTCGAGTCGGACGGCTCGGTGACGGTCGGCATCACCGACCACGCGCAGTCCCTGCTGGGCGACCTCGTCTTTGTCGAGACGCCCGAGAGCGGCAGTCCGGTGGAGGCCGGGCAGTCCTGCGCGACGGTGGAGTCGGTCAAGGCGGCGTCTGACGTGTACGCGCCGGTGTCGGGCGAGGTGATCGCGGTCAACGAGGATCTGGTGGACAGCCCGGAGCGCGTGAACGAGTCCCCGTTTGCCGAGGGTTGGCTGTTTCGGATCCAGCCCTCCGATCCCGGGGAAATCGACGGCCTGATGGACGCCGACACCTACACCGCGATGGTCGCCAGCGAATCCTGATCGGGTCCGACCCAATCCCCCGGGCCGCGCGACGGTCCGCCACTCCTACCGGGAAATGAGCCATGCCATTCATTCCGCACACCGAGGACGATATTCGCGGCATGCTGGAGCGCATCGGAGTTGCGACCATCGATGATCTCTTCGACGAGATTCCCCGCGATCTGCGCGCGCCGCCGTTGCACGGTATTCCGGAAGGCCTCTGCGAGATGGAAATCACGCGGCTGATGCACGAGCGCGCCGCGCGCGACGGCCTGCCGCTCAATTTCATCGGCGCCGGTGCCTATGAACATCACATTCCCGCCGCGGTCTGGCAGATCGCCACGCGCGGCGAGTTCTACAGCGCCTATACCCCGTACCAGGCCGAGGCCTCGCAGGGCACGCTGCAGCTCATCTACGAATACCAGACCATGATCAGCCGGCTGACGGGCATGGAGGTGTCCAACGCGTCCCTGTACGACGGGGCCTCGGCGCTGGCCGAAGCCGTGCTGATGGCGGTACGGATCAACCGACGCTCGAAGAGCGGCCGCATCCTGGTACCCGGCGCATTGCACCCCGCGTACCGCGCGGTGACACGCAGCATCGTGCACAACCAGTCCATCGAGCTGGTCGAGCTTCCCTGGGACGAACGCCTGGGTTCGCTGGATCCCGGGTCGCTTGCCGCGTTCGAGGATCAGGACATCGCCGCCCTGGTCATTGCCCAGCCGAATTTCTTCGGAGTTCTGGAAGATGTCGACGCGCTGACGCGTTGGGCCGAAAGCCGCGCCATCCCGGTGATCGCCGTGGTGAACCCGGTTTCCCTGGCGCTGCTGAAGCCGCCGGGTGAATGGGGTGATCGCGGCGCCGATATCGTGGTGGGCGAGGGGCAGCCGCTGGGGGCGCCGGTTTCCAGCGGGGGTCCGTACTTCGGTTTCATGACCTCGCGCAGGGAGCATATCCGCCAGATGCCTGGGCGTATCGTAGGACGGACCGAGGACGCCGACGGACGCTCGGGTTTCGTACTGACCCTGCAGGCTCGGGAGCAGCATATCCGCCGGTCCAAGGCGACCTCCAATATCTGCACCAACCAGGGCCTCGTGGTGACCGCGTCGACGATTCACATGGCCTTGCTCGGAGATCAGGGTCTGACCCGGGTGGCCGAGGCGTGCTGGGCCAATACCCATGCGCTGCGCGAACGCCTGGCCGAAGCCGGTGTCCGTCCCCGCTTCGAAGGCGACCACTTTCACGAGATGGTTTTCGATTTCGGCGCCGACGCGGAGGGTATCCTCGAACGCATGGCGGCGGACGGGGTGCTCGCCGGTCACGCCCTGCACGCCGAGTATCCGCAGCTTCCGGGCTGCGTGTTGTCCTGCGCGACCGAAACCAAGAGCGCCGATGATCTCGACCGGTTCCTGCAGTCCCTGCAAAAAGCCCGGGCCGTTGCCGCCCCGGCATGAAGAACCCAGAACCCCATCCCTAGGAGAACGGACATGGCAGAAGTGACCCTGAAGGGCAGCCCGATCCACACCAACGGTGATCTGCCGGCGGTTGGTTCGAACGCACCCGATTTTCGCCTGACCAACAAGGACCTTGCCGACGTCGGGCTCGACGATTTCGCCGGCAAGCGGAAGATCCTCTCCATCGTGCCCAGCCTGGATACCGGGGTGTGTGCCGAGTCCACCCGTAAGTTCAACCAGCTGGTGGCCGAACGCGATGACGTAGTCGTTCTGGTGATCGCGGCGGACCTGCCGTTTGCGATGACCCGATTCTGCGGTGCCGAGGGCATCGACCGGGTGCATACCCTCTCCATGATGCGATCGAAGAACTTCGCGAAGGACTACGGTGTCCTGATTCAGGATGGACCGCTGGCGGGCATCACCGCGCGTGCCGTCGTGGCGCTGGATGCGGACAACCGGGTGTTGCATGCGGAGTTGGTGCCCGAGATCGGCCAGGAGCCGGATTACGACGCCGCGTTTGCCGCTTTGGGCTGAATACGATGAACCTGCAAGAACCCGGCCTGATCTTTGAGCATTCCCGTGAGGGCCGTTCGGCCACGGCACAGATGCCCCGGCGCCCCGGTGGAACGATCGGAATCCCGGAAGCGCTGCGTCGGCGGTCCGCTCCAGGGCTTCCTTCGGCCTCCGAACTCGATGTCGTGCGCCATTACACGCGGCTGTCGCAGCGGAATTTCTCGATCGATACCCAGTTCTATCCGCTGGGTTCCTGCACGATGAAGTACAACCCCCGGGCCTGCAACAGCCTTGCGATGCTGCCCGGGTTTCTGCACCGTCACCCGTTGGCCCCGGCCCGATACAGCCAGGGCTTCCTGCAGACCCTGCACGAACTGCAGGAGATGCTCCGCGAAGTGACGGGGATGAGCGGCGTGTCGCTGACCCCCATGGCGGGAGCGCAGGGCGAGTTCGCGGGCGTGGCGATGATCCGCGCCTACCACGACGCGCGTGGTGACCGGGAGCGGAGCGAAATCATCGTGCCGGATGCCGCGCACGGAACCAACCCGGCGACCGCCATCATGTGCGGCTACCAGGTCCGTGAAATCCCGACCGATGCCAGCGGGGACGTCGATCTCGAGGCGTTGCGTGCGGCCGTGGGGCCTCAGACGGCAGGCATCATGCTGACCAACCCGTCCACCCTGGGTGTGTTCGAGCGGCGGATCCGGGAGATCGCCGGAATCGTGCACGAGGCCGGAGGGCTGCTCTACTACGACGGCGCCAACCTGAACGCGATCCTGGGCAAGGTGCGCCCGGGCGACATGGGTTTCGACGTCATCCACATGAACCTGCACAAGACCTTTTCGACTCCGCATGGTGGCGGGGGTCCCGGGGCCGGGGCGGTCGGCGTGAGCCAGCGCCTGCTTCCGTTTCTGCCGGTACCCGTTGTCGAGCGCACGGACGACGGCCTGTACCGGCTGGCAACCGAGGTGGACCGCCCCCAGACCATCGGGCGCCTTTCGGCCTTTGCCGGTAACGCGGGCGTATTGCTGCGTGCCTACGTGTACATGCGGATGCTCGGCCGGGAGGGCATGACGCGGGTCGCGGAGTTCTCGACGCTGAACGCGAACTACGTGATGGCGGAGCTGCGGCGGGCCGGTTTCGATCTGGCATTCCCGGAGCGACGCGCGACGCATGAGTTCATCGTTACCCTGAAGCACCCGTCCAGGGAAACCGGGCTGACCGCAATGGACGTGGCGAAGCGCCTGCTCGACCATGGCTATCACGCACCCACCACCTATTTCCCGTTGCTGGTGCCGGAGTGCCTGCTGATCGAGCCGACCGAGACCGAGTCCCGGCAGACGCTGGATGGCTTCGTGGCCGCGATGGTGGCGATCCTGGAAGAGTCCGGGCGGGATATCGAGACCATCAAGGGGGCACCGCATCGACTTCCGAACCGGCGCTTCAACGAGGTGGCGGCGGCCAAGCGCCTGGACGTGGTGTATCACCCCGAAGCGGCGGAGACCGCGGCCGGACTGTAACCTGCACGCCTTTTGTTTGCGCTATCCTCCCGGGCTTTGTGTCCGCTGCGGGCTCTCCGTGGTCCGCAGCCTTTTCGATCCATGCAGGTACTGCACGTGGCATACAGCAATCAGCGCGGGATGAAGCGGGTCATTGCCGCTTTCGGCTATTCCTGGAAAGGCCTGCGTTCGACCTTTCGGCACGAGGAGGCCTTCCGTCAGGAGTTGCTGCTGGTGGCGATCCTGGTTCCCGCGGCATTCTGGCTGACCGATGTCGGAGTGGAACGCGCCCTGCTGATCGGCAGCCTGTTCCTCATTCTGATCGTCGAGTTGCTCAACTCCGGAATCGAAGCGGCCATCGACCGCTTTGGTGGCGAGATCCACAAACTCTCCGCTCGGGCCAAGGATATGGGCTCGGCGGCCGTGCTGCTGAGTTTCGTGAATGCTGGAGTGATCTGGCTGCTGGTCCTGCTGTAGCGGCGGCGTCTCGGGCGATTCGAACCCCGCAGCCAGTCGCGGCCGCTCGAGGGCGGCCGCGACAGCGCACGGTTTATTCCCGTGAGACTTCAGAGCTCCGGTGCGGAGAGGCAGGTCGTGAGGTTGTCCGCAAGATTCTGCATCAACGTGAACCATGCATCCGGGCCAGGTTCGATGTTGCTACCGACCGGGTCCAGTTCTCCCAGACGCGTCGTCGTTCCTGCGACCAGCGTTTCGGCCAATGCCGGCCGGAACTGAGGTTCGGTGAAGAGACAGGCGACGTCGTCGGCCTGCAGTCGACCCCGCAATTCCTGCACTCGACGGGCCCCGGGAGAAAGAGCGGGGTCCAGCGTGATCGATCCGGCCGCATTCAGACCGTAGTGTCGTTCGAAATACTGGTAGGCGTCGTGGAACACGATGAACGACCGGTCGCGTACCGGCTCCACCTGTGCCGCGATGGCTGCGTCCAGAGCGTCGATGCGTGCGATCAGGACGTCGCGGTTCCGCTCGAACGTGGCGCCGTTGGCGGAATCCCAGCGTACGAGATGCTCGGTCAGGCCGGACACGATCTCGCGCGCGACCGCGGGTGACAACCAGATGTGCGCGTCCGCGCCGTGCTCATCATGCTCGGAGCCGTGATCGTGGTGTCCATGGCCGTGGTCGTCCGCAGTGTGATGATCGTGCCTGGAGCCGTGATCGTGGTCTCCATGGCCGTGGTCGTCCGCGGCGTGATGATCGTGCCTGGAGCCGTGATCGTGGTGTCCATGACCGTGGTCGTCCGCGGCGTGGCCATGGTGGCTGGTGGTATGACCGTGGCCATGACCATGATCGTGATCATGGGTCTCCCAGAGCCCCCCTTCACGCCCCGGCAGCAAGGTCAGTTCCAGATCGTTAAGCAGCGAAATCACGGTCCTGCCAGGGCGCGGCGCCGACAGCGGCCGTTCCAGGAAGGTCTCGAGGTCCGGACCGACCCAGACCAGCAGGTCCGCGTCCTGGAGTCTCTGCGCCTCGGACGGCCGCATGGCATACCCATGCGGGGATGCCGAGGCCGGCAGCAGTACTTCAACGGTATGGACATCACCGACCAGTCCCGCGACGAGGCTGTGTATGGGTAGAATGGAGGCCACCACCGTCCGGGGTTGCGCCTGGGCGGATAGTGATCCGAGTGCCAGGGTGATCAGCAGTGTGGCGGTTCCGAGGCTCTTGCCGGTTGTCATGTCTGGAAATCTCCCGTGTGAATTCTTCCGCCCGGGCCCGCGGAGCGGGCTTCGCGATTCTTTCCGGTTGCCAAACGTTATACCATACCAAAATGAAATTCGAGAACCGGCCGACTGATTCCCGAGCGACGCACGGCGATGCTCCGTTGCTGGAAGCAATCGGATTGGGACTCGAACGCGGGGGGCGGACGCTGCTCCACGAGGTGTCGCTGTCGGTGCGTCGGGGCCAGGTGGTGGTGGTGATCGGGCCGAACGGTGCGGGCAAGACCAGTCTGCTGCGGGTGATGCTGGGTTTGTGGCAACCGACCCACGGCGAAGTACACCGACCCCGCGGCCTCCGGATCGGTTACATGCCCCAGAGTATCCAGGTGGATCCGATCCTGCCGCTGTCGGTCCGCCGGTTCATGACCCTCCGATACCGGCTGCCGAAACACGTGTTGCTGGATCGCCTGCGCGAGGTCGGGATCCCCCATCTGCTGGATGCTCCCCTGCAGCATCTCTCAGGCGGCGAGATGCAGCGGGCGCTGTTGGCGCGGGCATTGTTGGCGGATCCGGATCTGCTGGTGCTCGACGAGCCCGATCAGGGAGTCGACGTGGGCGGACAGGCTGAAGTGTTCGATCTGATCGACCGGTTGCGCACGCGCACAGGCTGTGGCGTGCTCATGGTTTCGCATGAACTGCATCTCGTGATGGCCGCCGCGGATACCGTGGTCTGCCTCAACCAGCACGTCTGCTGCACGGGTCGGCCGGAAGAAGTCAGCCGACATCCCGAATACCAGCGCCTGTTCCCGGAAACCGGGTTGGCCGGCATCGGCATCTATACCCACCGCCACAACCATGTACACGGGCTCGCCGGCGATGTGCGCCCGGTGGATGCCTGTCAGGACCCGGGGCACACGCACGATGCTCGATGATTTC
>SLNI01000141.1 GCA_007133115.1 Thioalkalivibrio sp.
AGCCCCGTCGACGCCGAGGGCAGGCTCGCGAGGATGGCGGCGGCCGCCATCGCGGGGTCCGGGGCCCGCGTGATGGGCCGCCCCACCACGATGTGGCTAGCGCCCGCCTCGAACGCATCCTCGGGTGTGGTGACGCGTTTCTGATCGTCGTCACCGCCGCCGGATGGCCGGATACCGGGCGTGACCAGCCAGGGTGAAGCCCCGAGACGCGTGCGAAGCGCCCGCGCTTCCAGCGCCGAGCAGACCAGTCCATCGAGGCCCGCCTGGGTGATCGCCAGATCCGCCAGTCGCCCCACCTGCTCCCCGGGGCTGCGGTCGATACCGATTCCCCGCAGCGTTTCGGCGTTGCTCGAGGTCAGGACCGTGACCGCGATGAGACGCGTTTCCGGACGCACTTCACGCACGGCCTGCACGCCCGCCTGCATCATTTCCAGACCGCCGCTGGCATGCAGATTGAGCATCCAAACCCCCAGTCGCGCCGCCGCACGGCAGGCACCGGCGACCGTATTCGGAATATCGTGGAACTTGAGGTCCAGGAACACATGAAAGCCCAGATCCTGCAGCTTCACCACCAGGTCGGGACCCGCCGCTACGAAGAGTTCGAAGCCGACCTTCAGTGCACAGTGACTCGGATCGAGACGCCGAGCCAACGCTTCGGCTGGACGCGCTTCAGGATAATCCAGGGCCACGATCAGCCGGGGCCCGGAGTCTGGGGGATTGGAAGTCATGGCAAGGCCTGTACCTGTGTCACGGGTTGATCGAGATCGAGATCCATGCCGCGCAGGGTATCCCAGCGGCGGCAACTGGGACACTGCCAGACGTGGGCACGCCCCTGGTAACCGCAGTGGCTGCACTGATACAGCGGTTGGTTGCGCAACTGATCCATCAACGCCTTCTCGAACGCGGAAAACTCAGCACCGTACGCCTGAACCGCAGGCAGGATCTTCATCCACCGCACCGCCTCCAGCAGCCCCGAGGTCGGGACCGGGCGTTGTGCGAGGATCCGCTGCAGCTGCGTCAGGGCCTCGTCGAAACGGTTGGTTCGCCGGTACAGCCGCATCAGCGCGATGCTCGCAACCGTGATCCGCTTGCCGTTGGCCAGTTCCATCAATGTCGCTTCCAGACTCTCCAGCGCGTCAGGCGAACCCGAACCCATGTGTAGACGTTCCAGTTTCGGAACCACCAGCGTCGCCAGCGGCGGGGTGAGTTCGACGGCCTCGCGTCCGAGCCGGATCGCGAGTGGGATATCGCCTCTGCGTTCCGCCACCTCGGCCTGCAGCAACAGCGCGCGTGACAGTCCGGGACTCAGCGCGATCGCACGATCGACGTGTTCGAGCGCCTCTTCCATCCGCTGCTTCTCGATCGCCAACAGCCCCAGCTCACATTCGTAGTGCGCCATGCGCAGGGCCTCGAACGGAACCCCCTGCTCCTGCAGACGCGCCCCGATCCAGACCGCCTGCTGCCAGTCCCGCTGGGTCTCATAGACGTTACGCAAACCCTCCAGGGCGCGCACACCAGCGGTGGGCGAATCCATCAATTCCCGAAACACGTTCTCGGCGCGATCGAGCATGCCGGCGAGCAGAAAGTCACGGCCCATCTCGTAGGTGGCCTGGACGCGTTGGGCATCCGTCAATGACGGCCGCGCCGCGAGGTTCTGATGAATGCGGATGGCACGATCCACCTCGCCGCGACGGCGGAAAAGCCGACCGAGAATCAGATGGGTTTCAAAGGTTTCGTGATCGATCTCGACCACTTCGATGAAGGCCTGCAACGCTCGATCCGTTTGATCGTCGAGCAGATAGCGCACCCCTTCCAGGTACCGGTCGAGGGGGGGCTCGCGGCTCATCGCCTTGCGTGACCAGGAATAGCGTGCCGCCAGCCAACCGCTGGCCGCAGCAACAGGCAATAGCAGGAGAAACCATTGCCCGCTCATGAGACTTCAGACTTCCGGATCAGCGAACGCCATGTTGACCCGCTCGCGCAGTTCCTTGCCGGGTTTGAAGTGGGGTACGTGCTTGCCCGGAAGCGCCACGCCCTTACCCGTTTTCGGGTTGCGTCCCACGCGGGGTGGCCGGAAATGAAGTGCGAAACTGCCGAATCCCCGAATTTCGACTCGCTCGCCATGGGCGAGTGCCTGGCTCATCCGCTCGAGCACGCCCTTGACGCAGAGTTCAACGTCCTTCGCCGGCAGGTGGGGGGTCTTGTCTGTAAGTTTTTCGATCAATTCGGACTTCGTCAATGCCCTTCCCCCTGGTCATTCAGCATCATGAATCAGGGAAGCCGCCCGCCCTGGGAGCGGCCGGCTTCCCTGCCTTCGAAACTTCTGGAACACCGGGCCGGACAGACTCCGAAACCCCACCGATCAGGCGAGATTCCGGAGCGCCGGAACCGCTCCCATCAATCGTTACGGCTGCTCATTTTCTCCTTGAGCAGGGCTCCGAGCGACGTGGTAGCGGCGGAGGCCGAGTAGTCTTGCACGATCTCGGCTTCTTCCTGGTAATCCTTCGCCTTGATCGAGAGACTGATGGCGCGGGTCTTCTTGTCCACGCCCATGAACTTGGCCTCGATCTTGTCCCCTACGTTGAGCACACTGCGAGCATCTTCGACGCGATCGCGGGAAATGTCCGCGGCGCGCAGGATGCCGTCGATCCCGTCGGCAAGCTCAACCACCGCAGCCTTCGCATCCACTTCCTTGACGACGCCGGACACGATGCTGCCCTTGGTATGCTCGGCCACGAAGCTGGAGAACGGATCGCGATCCAGTTGCTTCAGACCAAGCGAGATCCGCTCACGCTCCGGGTCCACGGACAGCACCACGGCCTCGACCTCGTCACCCTTCTTGAAGTTGCGGATCGCCTCTTCGCCCGGCACCTGCCAGGAGAGGTCCGACAGATGAATCAGACCGTCGATGCCGCCTTCCAGACCCACGAACACGCCGAAGTCGGTGATCGACTTGATCTGTCCCCGAACCTTTTCGCCCCGGTTGTGATTGGAGGCAAAGTCTTCCCAGGGATTCTGCAGGCATTGCTTCATGCCCAGCGAGATGCGGCGGCGCTCTTCGTCCAGGTCGAGAATCATCACCTCGACTTCGTCCCCGATCGCCACGGCCTTGCCGGGGTTCACGTTCTTGTTGGTCCAGTCCATCTCGGACACATGCACCAGGCCTTCGACCCCGTCCTCGATCTCGACGAAGCAGCCGTAGTCGGTGATGTTGGTCACGCGGCCAAAGATGCGCGTTCCGGTCGGATAGCGGCGGGCGATGTTTTCCCACGGATCCTCGCCCAGCTGCTTCAGGCCCAGGGATACGCGCATGCGCTCACGATCAAACTTGAGCACCTTGATGTCCACTTCCTGTCCGATCTCGACCACGTCGGAAGGGTGCTTGACCCGCTTCCACGCCATGTCGGTGATGTGCAGGAGGCCGTCGATGCCGCCCAGATCGAGGAACGCACCGTAATCGGTCAGGTTCTTCACGATCCCCTTGACGACCACGCCTTCCTGGAGGTTCTTCAGCAGTTCCTCACGCTCGGCGCTGTACTCCTGCTCGACCACGGCACGGCGGGACACGACCACGTTGTTACGGCGGCGATCGAGCTTGATCAGCTTGAATTCCAGTTCCTTGCCTTCGAGGTACGCGGTGTCGCGTACCGGACGCACGTCCACGAGTGAACCGGGGAGGAATGCACGGATATCGCCGAGTTCGACGGTGTACCCGCCCTTGACCTTGCCGGAGATCAGGCCGATGACGTATTTCTCGTCTTCCATTGCCCCTTCCAGACGATCCCAGGCCTTCGCACGCTTGGCCTTTTCGCGAGACATGCGGGTTTCGCCGAAACCATCCTCTGCCGATTCAAGGGCCACCTCGACGACATCACCGACCTGAACTTCCAGCTCGCCCCGCTCGTTCATGAACTGCTCGGTGGGGATCACGCCTTCGGACTTGAGACCGGCGTTCACCAGGACCACATCGGGACCGACGTGAATCACGGTGGCACTGAGAATGGCACCCGGCTGCATCTGGGTGTAGGCCATGCTCTCTTCGAGCATCTGCGCAAAACTTTCACTCATGGGTTGGTTGAACCTGTGGTTGTCACGGTCTGTAGCGGAATGCCACATCCGGGTTTGGGTTTGAAAACCCCGCTTGCGCGGGAATGAAAAGCCTTATTGCTGTTGCTGCGCCCTGCGTACGGAAAGCACCGAACCCAGCCGTTCCAGGATCATCGAGACCACGCCCTGAGCATCGATTGCGGTGCAGTCCAGGATCCAGGCATCGGCTGCCGGCTTCAATGGTGCGGTGGCCCGCTCGGTGTCCCGGCGGTCGCGCGCTTCCATTTCTTTCCGGAGGGCGCGAAGGTTAGCACTAAGTCCTTGTTCCTTCAACTGCTTGTAGCGGCGATTTGCGCGCTCCTCGACAGTGGCCGTAAGGAACACCTTGAGCGTGGCGTCCGGGAAAACCACCGTGCCCATATCCCGACCATCGGCGACCAGGCCCGGAGCCGACGCGAACGCCCGCTGGCGCTCCAGAAGCGCGTCCCGAACTTCGGGGATGGTGGCGACTCGCGATGCGTCACTGCCCGCGCTTTCGGTTCTCAGCTGCGCGTCGACGCGCTTCCCCTCCAGCCAGGTCTGCACCAGATCACCGGCTTCCTGAACTCGAAATTCGACATCAAGCTCCCTCGCAATATCCGTAAGTTGCGAGACATTAATGAAGTCGATTGAACGATTCCTCGCCGCCAGCCCCACCAGTCTGTACAGAGCGCCGCTATCGAGCAGGTGCCAGCCGAGTTCCCCCGCCAGCCGCTTGCTCACGGTACCCTTGCCGGCGCCTCCCGGGCCGTCGATGGTCAGCACTGGCGGGTTCATGCGCGAATCCCCAGACCCGCCGCACGCGCCATCTCCGGAAACCCCGGGAAAGAAGTCGCCACGTTCGCACAATCCCGAATTTCCAGGGATCCCTCGGAACGCAGCGCGGCCATCGCGAAGGACATGGCGATCCGATGGTCACCATGACTTTCGATCACGCCCTTTCCGAGGGATTCCCGACCGCGGATGCGGATTCCGTCCGGCCGGACCTCGCATTCCACCCCCAGCACGCCGAGCCCATCCGCCATCACCTGGATGCGATCGCTTTCCTTCACACGCAGTTCCTCGGCGCCCGTGAGCAGCGTATCGCCATCGGCGCAGGCCGCCGCGACGAAGAGTGCGGGAAACTCATCGATGGCCAGCGGCACCAGCTCCCGCGGAATCTCGATACCGTGCAACGGGGCCCATTGCACCCGGAGATCGGCCACGGGCTCGCCCCCGATCTCGCGTCGTTCGAGCACCTCGATGGAGGCACCCATCAGGCGCAGAATATCGATCACACCGGTCCGCGTCGGGTTTACGCCCACGTGACGCAGGAGCACGTCGGAGCCCGGTGCGATGGTGGCCCCGACCAGGAAGAAGGCAGCCGAGGAAATATCCGCGGGAACATCCACCGGGCACGCCCGCAACCGTCCGCCACCGACCAGGCATACCGTGGATCCGTCCCGACGCACCTCGTAGCCGAACCCCTGGAGCATCCGCTCAGTGTGATCGCGCGTCGGTGCGGGTTCGGTGACACAGGTCTCACCCCGGCTCCACAAGCCGGCAAGCAGCAGTGCCGATTTGACCTGGGCGCTCGCCACAGCCAGCGTGTGCCGCTGCCCCGCAAGCAACTGTCCACCCCGCACCCTGAGCGGTGGCGTGCCGGACTCGGTGGTGTCGATCCGCGCACCCATGCGCGCAAGGGGTTCGGTCACCCGACGCATCGGCCGACGGCTCAGGGAAGCATCCCCGGCCAGCACACTATCGAATTCCTGCCCCGCCAGAACCCCGCAAAGCAGCCGCATCGCGGTACCCGAATTACCCATATCCAGGGGTCCGCCGGGGGCCTTCAGACCTTGCAGCCCGACCCCATCGATGATCACGGTGTTCGATTCCTGGCGCTCAATCGGTACGCCCATGGCCTGGAATGCCGCCAGCGTGGCCAGGCAATCCTCGCCATCCAGAAACCCCGTCACCGTGGTCCGCCCCTCGGCGAGCGCCCCCAGCATGATGGACCGGTGGGAGATGGACTTGTCGCCCGGGACACGAAGGTCACCGCGCAGGGAACCCCCTGGCGACAGAGAAAAGGTTGATGTCATGTCGTCTACTGATCCAGTTGAACCTGCATTTTTTCGCTGAAGCGGTCCCGCGCCTTCTTCGCAAAGGCAAAACGCGATTCCAGCGTCGCTGCGTCACTCTCGGCGATCTGCGCGCGCAGGGTCTCGAGATCGCGCTGAAACCGCTCCATCACCTCGAGCAACGCCTCGCGATTGGCGATGCAGATGTCGCGCCAGACCACGGGGTCGCTCGAGGCAATCCGTGTGAAATCGCGGAAGCCACCCGCGGCATAATGGAAAATCTCGTCGCTCTCGCTGAGTCGCGCCAGGGATTCGACCAGGGCGAAGGCGAGCACATGCGGCAGATGGCTGGTCGCGGCCAGCACGTGATCGTGGTGGGCCGGCGTCATGAATTCGATTCGAGCGCCGGCATCCCGCCACATCTGGGCGATGCGGTCGGTTGCCATGGGGCTGGTCTCGTCGGCCGGCGTGAGGATGACCAGGCGCTCGCGGAACAGCTCCGCAAAAGCCGCGCCGACCCCGCTCTTCTCGGTACCCGCAATCGGGTGCCCTGCCACGAAATTGCGCGGAAGATGGCCGAAACCGGCTCGGATCGATTCAATCACCGCCTGCTTGCTGCTGCCCACGTCGGTCAACAGTGCCGACTCGGGCCAGTGCCCGGATAGGGCTTCGGCAAGCCCCTGCATCGAACCGAGCGGTACCGCCAGCACGCCCACATCGGCGCCCTCGCACGCCTCGACGGGATCCGTGGTCCAGCGATCGATAACCCCGAGACGCTGCGCCTCCTCGAGGTTCGCGGCATTGCGGGAACAGCCGACGACCTCGACCACGTGGCCCGCCTGGCGCAGCGCGAGCGCAAGCGAGCCGCCGATCAGTCCCACCCCGAAAATGACCAGGCGCTGGATCATGCTGCCAGTACGCGGTCGAGCGCCAGCAGGAAACGCGCGTTCTCCGCCGCCCGCCCGATCGTGACCCGCAGGTGGGTCGGCAGACCATAGTTGGCCACTGGCCGCACGATCACGCCCTCGCGGAGCAGCGCGTCATACACCGCCCCCGGAGGTCGGCGTACGTCGAAGGTGATGAAATTCCCGACCGACGGGATGTAGTCGAGGCCGCGCGCGTCCAGACCTTCGCCCACCTGGCGCAGACCTTCCCGGTTCACGCGCACGCTTTTCTGCACATGTTCGGTGTCCGCCAGTGCCGCGAGTCCCGCGACCTGTGCCAGCGAGTTGACGTTGAACGGCTGCCGAACGCGGTTCAACAGCTCCGCGACCGGGGTCGAACTGACCGAATACCCCAGACGCAACCCGGCCAGCCCGTGGATCTTGGAGAAGGTCCGGGTCACGATCAGGTTCGGGTACCGCTCAACCCACTGCGTGGCGTCGGGGTAGCCGGGGGCCTCGACGTACTCGGCATAGGCCTCGTCGACCACAACGAGGGTCTCCTCCGGCAACTGCGCCACGAAAGCCTCCAGTGCCCCCGCCTCCAGCCAGGTCCCCGTGGGGTTGTTCGGGTTGGCCACGAACACCACGCGCGTGTCGGCATCGACCCGCGCGGCCATCGCGGCCAGGTCATGTCCAAACGGCTGATCCGCCGTCGCGGCAAGTGCAGGTGCCGCTCGGCCTTCCGCGGAAACCGCCTGGACCACCAGCGGATACACGGCAAAGGCGTGCTGCGAGAACACCGCATTACGACCCGGCGCGAGCCAGGTCCGAGCCATCAGTTCAAGAATCTCGTTGGAACCGTTGCCCAGAATGATCTGAGGGGTCGCCACACCGTGGCGCTCGGCCAATGCCTGCTTCAGCGCAAAGCCGTTGCCGTCCGGATACAGGTGCAGGTTTCCGAGAACATCCCGCAGCGACTCCAGCGCGCGCGGACTCGGCCCCAGCGGATTTTCGTTCGAGGCCAGCTTCACCGCATCGCGGATGCCCAGTTCACGCTCCAGCGTCTCGACAGGCTTGCCCGGCTCATAGGGACGCAGGGCCTGCACGCCCGGAACCGCCAGCGCAGCAAAGTCAATCATGTGTCAGGTTCCTGTCAACGGAGACGGGTGGGTGGAAGCTGGCATGTCGGGTCTGTACCGTGGTGCCGACGGCTCAGGTCGCGGTCTGCGGATAGCTGCCGAGAATCTTCATCATCTCCGCCTGTTCGCGGAGTGCCCCGAGGCAGGCCGAGACTGCAGGGTCATCCTGGTGTCCCAGTAAATCCAGGAAGAACACGTAGTCCCAATTCACGCAGCGGGACGGGCGGGATTCGATCCGCGTCAAGCTGATGCCGGCATCGGCGATCGGCTGCAAGAGCCCAAACAGCGAGCCCGGGCGGTTCGCGGTACTCAACATCACCGACGTGCGATCACGACCGGTCGGACCCGTGGCAACGCGGCCGATGACCAGAAAACGGGTCGTGTTGTCGCCACGGTCCTCGATGTTGCGTGCCAGAACCCTCAAACCATAGCGTTCGGCCGCGATCTCGCTGGCGATGGCCGCGGAGGCCGCTACCCGCGCGGCATCCTCGGCCGCGCGGCCGTTGCTCGCCGCATGGCGACGCTCGACTCCCGGCAGGCTGCGATCCAGCCACTGCCGGCATTGTGCCAGCGCTTGCGGGTGTGCCATCACCACCTGGACGTCTTCCAGACGTTCACAGGTGGAGAGCAGATGGTGCTGCACGGGAAGGACGACCTCGCCACAGATCAGGAGCGGCGACTCCATGAAACAGTCGACCGTGTGGGTCACCACACCCTCGGTGCTGTTTTCGATGGGGACCACGCCGAAATGTGCGCGACCGGCTTCCACTTCGCGGAAAACCGCGTCGATCGAGGGCAGGGACAACAGCGTCGCCGCCTGTCCGAAATGCTTGCGCGAAGCAAGCTGGGTGAACGTGCCCTCGGGGCCGAGATAGGCGACCGACAAGGGCTCTTCGAGCGCGAGGCACTCGGACATGATCTCCCGGAAAATGCGCACCACGGCATCGCCCGGCAGCGGCCCCGGATTGCGTTCGCGAATCTGGCGCAGAATCATCGCTTCGCGTTCGGGGCGATAGAAACTCGGGTCGCCCTGCTGCCGCTTGACCGCCGCGACATCTTCCGCGCAGAGGGCGCGTTCGTTCAGCAGCCGCAGCAGCGCCGCATCGATCTCGTCGATGCGTGCGCGTAAATCTTCCAGATCGGCTGAATCCGCCACTACAGAACCCGTGCGCGAAGAACCCCGTCAATTCCCCCGATGGCCTGTACCGTCGCAGCATCGATCGTTCCTTCCACATCGAGCAGCGTGTAGGCGAGGTCACCCCGGGAATCGTTCACCAGATGCAGAATGTTCAAGCCGTTCTGCCCCAGCACGTGCGAGATCTGACCCACCCGGTCAGGCAGGTTGCGGTTGACGATCGCGAGCCGGGTTTCCCCCTTGCGCTCCAGCGTCATCGACGGCAGATTCACAGAGTGCATCACGTTTCCGTGTTCGAGATATTCCCGGAGCTCGTCCGCGATCATCACCGCGCAGTTCTCCTCCGACTCCCCGGTTGAAGCCCCGAGATGAGGCAGCGTGATGACCCGGGGATGGTGCACCAGTTCCGGAGTCGGGAAATCGGTGACATAGGCGTGGATGTGCCCGCTGTCCAAAGCCGCGCACAGCGCCGCATCGTCGATGATGCCCTCACGCGCCAGGTTGATCACGATCGCGCCGCGTTTCAGTGCCCGGATCCGCTTTTCGTCGAGCGTGTTGCGCGTCTGGTCCGTCAGGGGAACGTGGAAGGTGATGACGTCGGCGTTGGCGACAACCGTATCGACCGAGCGCGCCCGGTCCACACCGGACTCGAGGCGCCATGCACTTTCCACGGTGACCTTCGGGTCGTACCCGATCACCTGCATGCCAAGCACATGGGCTGCATTCGCAATTTTCACACCGATCGCGCCTAGGCCGATCACCCCAAGCGTGCGTCCGGGCAACTCGAAGCCCACGAAGCGCTTCTTGCCATCCTCCACGAGTTTCTGGAAATCGGGGGCGCTGGCGTCGAGACCGCGCAGATACTCCGCTGCGGGAATCAGGTTACGTGCCGCGAGCAGCATCCCGGCGATCACCAGTTCCTTCACCGCGTTGGCGTTGGCGCCCGGCGCATTGAACACGGCCACGCCCCGCTCGGACAACGCCTGCACCGGGATGTTGTTGACGCCACTGCCGGCACGACCCACAGCCACTACGGACTCCGGGATGGGGGTTGCATGCAGATCGTGCGAGCGCAGCATGATCGCATCGGGATCGATCAGGCTCGAGGCCACCTCATACTGATCCCGGGGAAACCGATCGAGGCCCCGTACCGCGATGTTGTTGAAGGTCTGTATCCGATACATGTCTGCCATCCGTTCAGGCGTGCCGCTGCTCGAAATCGGCCATGAACTCCACCAGCACTTCGACAGCCGCCTCGGGCACGGCATTGTAGAGGCTCGCGCGCATGCCACCCACCGAGCGATGGCCCTTCAGCCCGGACAGCCCCGCTGCTTCCGCCTGCTTGAGGAAGCTGCCGTCCAGGGACTCGTCCGCCAGAATGAACGGGACGTTCATCCAGGAACGCGCGGAAGGCTCGACCGGGTTGCGGTAGAACTCGGAGTTGTCGACGAAGTGATAGAGCGTGCGGGCCTTGCGCTGGTTCACTTCCGCCATGGCTGGCAGGCCGCCCTGCTCAAGAAGCCATTCGAACACCAGGCCCGAGAGGTACCACGCCAGCGTTGGCGGGGTGTTGTACATCGAATCGTTCCTGGCCTGCAGCGCATAATCCAGCACCGCTGGAACCTGGGCGGATTTGCGCTCCATCAGGTCTTTGCGCACGATCACCAGCGTCAGTCCGGCGGGCCCGATATTCTTCTGAGCGCCGGCGTAAATCACGCCAAAGCGTTCGATCTCAAGCGGCCGCGAGAGAATGGTGGACGACATGTCCGCCACCAGCGGCACGGAGCCCGTTTCGGGAACGAAGTGAAACTCGACCCCACCGATCGTCTCGTTCGGCGTGTAATGGACATAGGCTGCGGCGGGATCGAGCTTCCAGGTCGCCGGATCCGGAATCGACGCATAGCCCTGGGCCTGACTGCTCGCGACGATGTTGACGGGGCCGTACTTGCCCGCTTCCTTGATCGCCTTGCCCGACCAGGCTCCGGTGTCGATGTAGTCCATGGCCTGGCCGCCGGACTGCAGATTCAAGGGCACCGCCGCAAACTGCCCGGTCGCCCCGCCCTGCAGAAACAGCACGGCGTAGTCATCGGATACGCCGAGCAGACCACGAAGGTCCTGCTCTGCCTTTTCCGCCACTTGCATGAACGTCTTACCGCGGTGACTCATCTCCATCACCGACATTCCGGTCCCGCGAAAATCCATCCACTCCGACTGTGCACGCTCCAACACCGCTTCCGGCAGGGCTGCGGGACCCGCGCTGAAATTGAACACTCGACTCATTCCTGATCTCCATTACCGGGGTCG
>SLNI01000136.1 GCA_007133115.1 Thioalkalivibrio sp.
CGGAACGCAAACACCGACATGCTACACTCCGGTCTTTGACAAGCGGTATGTTCCCGACCCCGTGAAGCTCACCGAACCGCAGCGCAAACTGCTACGCAGCCTTTCGCATCCACGCAAACCGATCGTGACCATCGGCCGCAACGGCCTGACCGAGCCGGTGCTCCATGAACTGGAGCGCGCGCTGGATCATCATGAACTGGTCAAGGTAAAGGTCAACATCGCGGACCGCGGAGACCGCGGCGCCGCCATACAGGCCTTGTGCGAGGGTACCGGCGCGATCCTGATCCAGCGCATCGGCTTCGTGGCAACCGTCTTCCGACGGAATTCGGAACACCCGGTGATCCCCTTGACGCCAGGACTCCCGGTCAGTTGATGTAGCGGACCTCGAGAATCTCGTACTCGATGTTTCCGCCCGGGGCCTGAACCGTAGTCAGGTCGCCCTCTTCCTTGCCGATCAGCGCTCGGGCGATGGGTGAACTGACCGAAATCATGCCCTGCTTGATGTCCGCCTCGTCGTCACCAACGATGCGATAAGTCACCCGTTTCCCGTCGTCAGTGGCTTCGAGATCGACCGTGACCCCGAACACCACCTTGCCCGTGTGCGGCAGCGCCGTGACGTCGATGACCTGCGCATTGGACAGTTGGGCCTCGATTTCCCGAATGCGACCCTCGATGAAGCTCTGCTGCTCGCGTGCGGCGTGGTACTCGGCGTTTTCCTTGAGGTCGCCGTGGGCACGTGCCTCCGCAATCGCGTTGACCACTCGCGGCCGGTCCTCGGTCTTCAGTCGGCGCAATTCCTCCTTCAATTTCCCGGCACCACCGACGGTAAGCGGAGTCTTGCTCATGAATCGCTCCTCGCTTTCAGGTTTTCCGCGTGCAGATCCTGAAGGCGAAACACGTTCTCGAATTCCAGATGATCAAGGGCCTGCACCGTGGCCAGCGCGCCGGCAATGGTCGTGGTGTAGCTGACCTTGTGCATCAGGGCCTCGCGCCGGATCGTGAAGGAATCGGCAGTGGCCTGCTTCCCCTCGACGGTATTGACGATGAAGCTGATCTCGTCGTTCTTGATCATGTCGACGATGTGCGGGCGCCCTTCCGTGACCTTGTTGACCACCGCCACCTCGATCCCTTCCTGCTGCAGGAAGGCGGCGGTGCCCCGTGTCGCAAGCACTTCGAATCCGAGCTCCACCAGCCGCTTCCCGACCCTGGCGAGGGTCTGACGCTTGTCGATTTCGCGCACCGAGACAAACGCCTTGCCACGTGCAGGGAGCCGGACACCCGCGCCCAGCTGGCTCTTCGCAAAGGCCTCGGCGAACGTGCGCCCCACACCCATGACCTCGCCGGTGGATTTCATCTCAGGACCGAGAATCGGGTCGACCCCGGGGAATTTGGCAAAGGGAAACACCGCCTCCTTCACCGCATAGTAGTCCGGACGTACCGGCGCACCCAGATTCTGCTCCCTCAGGCTCACACCCACCATGCACCGCGCCCCGATCTTGGCCAGCGGCAAACCGATCACCTTGGATACGAAGGGCACGGTCCGGGACGCGCGCGGATTGACCTCGAGCACGTAGATGTCCTCACCCTGGATCGCGAACTGGGTATTCATCAGGCCGATGACCTTCAGACCCAGCGCCATCTTTTTCACTTCTTCGACCATCGCATCCTGGAGATGGTCGGGCAACGAGAACGGCGGCAGCGAACAGGCCGAATCGCCCGAGTGCACGCCGGCCTGTTCGATATGCTCCATGATGCCGCCGATGAAGACGTCCTGGCCATCGCAGATGGCATCGATGTCGACCTCGATCGCATCGTCCAGGAAACGGTCCAGGAGCACGGGCGCATCGTTGGAAACCGACACCGCATCGCGCATGTAACGGCGCAGATCGTCCGCATCGCGCACGATTTCCATCGCCCGCCCACCCAGCACGTAGGACGGACGAACCACCAGGGGGTAGCCGATCTCCGCCGCGGCCTTCTCGGCCTCGTCTTCACTGCGCGCGGTGCGGTTCGGCGGCTGGCGCAGATCGAGCTTCTGCAGCAGGCGCTGGAAGCGCTCGCGATCCTCGGCGAGGTCGATCGAATCGGGTGAAGTGCCGATGATCGGCACACCGGCAGCCTCGAGATCGCGCGCCAGCTTCAGCGGGGTTTGCCCACCGTACTGGACGATCACGCCCTTGGGCTTCTCGACCGCGACGATCTCCAGCACGTCTTCCAGCGTCAGGGGCTCGAAATACAGACGATCGGAGGTGTCGTAGTCGGTGGAAACGGTCTCGGGATTGCAATTGACCATGATGGTCTCGTACCCGTCCTCGCGCATTGCGAGCGCCGCGTGGACACAGCAATAGTCGAATTCGATCCCCTGCCCGATCCGGTTGGGGCCACCACCGAGCACCATGATCTTCTCGCGATCGGTCGGCTCCGCCTCAGTCTCCTCCTCGTAGGTGGAGTACATGTAGGCGGTCGTCGTCGCGAACTCCGCGGCACAGGTGTCCACGCGTTTGTAAACGGGGCGGATATTCAGCGCATGGCGCTGCTTGCGCACGGCCTTTTCGGTCTCGTGCAGGATGCGGGCCAGCCTGCGGTCGGAAAAGCCGCGGCGCTTCAGATCAAACAACGCGTCCGCAGGCAGATCGTTCAGGAACCGGTCGGCCAGATTCTTCTCGATCTCGATCAGCTGGTGGATCTGGGCCAGGAACCAACGGTCGATCGCGGTCAGCCCGAACACATCCTCGATGCTGAATCCGACCCGGAACGCGTCGGCAACATTGAAGATTCGCTCGGGACCGGGGTTGGACAGGAGCACCCGCAACTGGTCCCAGACGTCCTCCGCCCCTGCATCCACCTTCTCATCGAGTCCGTCGACCCCGATCTCCAGGCCGCGGAGCGCCTTCTGCAGGGACTCCTGGAAGGTGCGCCCGATGGCCATGACCTCGCCAACCGACTTCATCTGTGTGGTCAGCCGCGCCTGTGCCTGCGGGAACTTCTCGAAGGTGAACCGTGGGATCTTGGTCACCACGTAGTCGATCGAGGGCTCGAACGAGGCCGGGGTCAATCCACCGGTGATGTCGTTGCGCAGTTCGTCCAGAGTATACCCCACGGCCAGCTTCGCCGCGATCTTGGCAATCGGGAAACCCGTGGCCTTGGAGGCCAGCGCCGACGACCGCGACACGCGGGGGTTCATCTCGATCACGATCAGACGGCCGTCATCCGGGTTCACCGCAAACTGCACGTTGGAACCGCCGGTCTCGACGCCGATCTTGCGCAGCACCGCCAGCGAGGCGTCACGCATGATCTGGTATTCCTTGTCGGTCAGGGTCTGCGCCGGAGCCACGGTGATCGAGTCGCCGGTGTGCACGCCCATCGGATCGAAGTTCTCTATGGAGCAGACGATGATGCAGTTGTCCGCCTTGTCGCGGACCACCTCCATCTCGAACTCCTTCCAGCCCAGCGCGGATTCCTCGAGCAGAACCTCGTTGGTCGGCGAAAGGTCGAGGCCGCCCTTCACGATCTCTTCGAATTCCTCACGGTTATAGGCAATACCGCCACCCGAGCCGCCCAGGGTGAACGAGGGTCGGATGATCACCGGGAAGCCGATCTCCGGCTGAACCTGCTGGGCATCCTCCCAACTGTGGGCGATGAAGGCCCGGGGGGTTGCCAGGCCGATTTCAGTCATGGCCTGCCGGAAGCGGTCACGATCCTCGGCCATGTCGATCGCGTCCTCGTTGGCACCGATCATTTCCACGCCGTATTTTTCGAGTACGCCCTGATTGGCCAGATCCAGCGCACAGTTCAGTGCGGTCTGCCCGCCCATCGTCGGCAACAGGGCATCCGGACGTTCCTTCTCGATGATCCGCGCCACCACGCGCCAGTCGACCGGTTCGATGTAGACCGCGTCCGCGGTCTCGGGATCGGTCATGATGGTCGCCGGATTGGAGTTGACCAGGATCACCCGGAACCCCTCCTCGCGCAGGGCCTTGCAGGCCTGTGCGCCGGAATAATCGAACTCGCAGGCCTGGCCGATCACGATCGGCCCGGCGCCGAGGATCAGCACGCTCTGGATGTCGGTACGCTTGGGCATGGGGGTGCGGCTCCGGAGTCGGATGCGTGTACGGCGGTAACGGAGGTTTCAGCGACGCGCGACGCGCATCGCGGCGATGAAATCGTCGAACGCGGGGGCCACGTCGTGCGGTCCGGGGCTGGCCTCGGGATGGCCCTGGAAACCGAACGCCGGGCAATCGGTGCGAGCGATCCCCTGCAGTGTGCCGTCGAACAGAGAACGGTGCGTTGCCTCCAGGCAATCCGGCAGACCCTGCTCATCGACCGCGAAGCCATGGTTCTGGCTGGAAATCATCACCCGCTGGGTACGCAGATCCTGGATGGGGTGGTTGGCCCCGTGGTGTCCGAATTTCATTTTCAGGGTGCGCCCACCACTGGCCAGACCCAGCAGCTGGTGGCCCAGACAGATGCCGAACACCGGCCTCTTTGCCTCACACAGGCGGCGAATACTTTCGATCGCATAGTCACAGGGTTCGGGGTCCCCTGGGCCATTCGACAGAAAGACTCCGTCCGGCTCCAGGGCCAGCGCGTCGTCCGCGGAGGTCTCTGCGGGTACGACCGTAACCCTGCAGCCCCGGTCGACCAGCATGCGCAGAATGTTGTGCTTGATGCCGAAGTCATACGCGACGACATGGAACTCGGCGTCCTCCGGTTTCAGCCGTTGCACCGGCGCATCCAGCTTCCAGGTGCCGTCCAGCCACTCGTAGGGCGTCTTCGTGCTGACTTCCCGAGCCAGGTCCATCCCCTTGATTCCCGGGAAGGACCGTGCCCGCTCCAGGGCCCGGTCGACATCCACGTCCCCGCCCTGGAGGCAGCCGCTCTGGGCTCCCTTCTCGCGCAGGATGCGGGTCAGCTTCCGGGTGTCGATCCCGGAAATCGCGATCACGCCGTGGCGCATCAGGAAGTCGGGGAGGGATTCGCGGCTGCGCCAGTTGCTGACCAGCGGCGGCACATCGCGGACGATCAACCCCGAAGCATGAACGCGGGCGGATTCATCGTCCTCGGGGGTCGTGCCCGTGTTGCCGATATGCGGATAGGTCAGGGTGACGATCTGACGGGCGTACGAGGGGTCGGTGAGAATTTCCTGATAGCCCGTCATCGCGGTGTTGAACACCACCTCGCCAACGGTCTCACCAGGCGCCCCCACGGACTGGCCATGAAACGTGGTTCCGTCTTCGAGAACGAGCACAGCGGACGCGGACACAGGGAACCTCCGGGTAGTGCCTGAGTGCAGCCTGCCACCTTGAAAAGCAGCACCAGCATCGACAAACGGGATGCCATCTAGTGTACGCGAGCGCAGAATCGCGGTCCAACCGTCCGTGGACAGGCCATCCCGAACGCCACGGTTCTCCAGGGTTCGAAGGAGCGCGCCGCCTCCCTCCCGACGACCGCCACAGAAACCCGCGGCTTCGCTCAGCGCAGGCCCAGCACGTCCTGCATGTCGTAGAGTCCGGCATCCCGGGCACCGAGCCAGACGGCGGCTCGTACCGCGCCGGCGGCAAATGTCAGGCGGCTGCTGGCTCGGTGGGTGATCTCGACCCGCTCACCGTCCGCCGCGAACAGCGTCGTGTGTTCACCCACGATATCGCCGGCACGGATGGTGGCGAAACCGATGGTGCGCCGGTCACGAGCACCGGTCTGGCCCTCGCGCCCGTAGACGGCGTCGGTTTCGAGGTCCCGGCCCAGAGTGTCGGCAACGATCTGCCCCAGCCGCAGTGCGGTGCCCGATGGGGCATCCACCTTGTGCCGGTGATGCGCCTCGATGATCTCGATGTCCACTTCGTCACCCAGAACGCGGGCGGCGAGCTCGACGAGTTTGAACGTGAGGTTGACGCCGACGCTCATGTTGGGGGCGAACACCACCGGGATGGACTCCGAAGCGGTGCGCAGCGCCGTCTCCTGATCAGTCGAGAGGCCCGTCGTGCCCACGACCAGGCGCTTGCCGTGTTCGCGACACAACGCCGCATGCGCGACCGTGGCCTCGGGTCGCGTGAAGTCGATCAACACGTCGAAGTCGTCCACCACGGAGGCGAGATCGTCCACCACCGCGCAGACCGGGTCAGCACCAGCCAGCCTCAAACCGACGATTGCGCTGCCCGGTCGCTCGCTGGCGGCGCCCAGGTGAGCGTCCGGATGATCCGTCACCGCTTGCACCAGCGCCTGCCCCATGCGTCCACTCACGCCCGCGATCGCAATCCGCGTCATCATTCGCTCCCGAAACCCCATGGACCCAACCATCCAGAGCATTTTCGCCGCGCATCAGCGGCGTCAACAATGCTCGATCCGAAACGGCAAGAGTAGCGCGAAAGCGCGGCTTTGGCCCAGACGACGTACCGCGACCCGGCGGATGACCCACCACCAGGCGGGCGGAGGCGGATCTTCAGTTGACGCGGGTGCGCAGCAGCCCCGCCACTGCCACGAGCACACCCAGGCCCGCAAGCACCGCCGCGAACACGAACACGGAGGCATGGCTCACGCCATCCCAGAGGTAGCCACTCACCAGCGCCCCCGTCGCGCCGCCGAGCCCGAAGCTGAGTGACGAATAGAGCGCCTGCCCACGCCCCTGCAGCCTCCCCGGAAAGTACAGGTGAATCAGCGAGATGGCGGCTGCATGGTAGACACCGTAACTGGCCGCGTGCAGCAGTTGAATCGAGATCAGCGCCGCCAGGCTCTCGGGAATCGTCGCAAGCAGCCACCAGCGCAGCGAGGTCAACGCCAGAGCCAGGGTGATCAGCGGCCAGGCACCGAATCGCAGGATCAGCCTCGGCATGACCAGGAACAGTGCGACCTCGGCGGCGACACCCAGCGCCCAGAGCTGTCCCGCAACCGCGCGACTGAAGCCGTGGCCTTCGACGTACATCGTGAAAAAAGCGTAGTAGGGCCCGTGACTGGCCTGCATGAAGAAGCAGGCAGTCAACAGCGCGATGACTTCAGGCCGCCGCAGGGTGGCCAGCAGCCGAACCACCGGGTCGCCCGGGGACCGGCCATCGGGTGGCTCCCGAACCTGCTGCGTCGCGAGGTACAGGAGCGCCAGCAGGCCCAGCACGATCCATGGCAGCCAGCTCAGGGCAACCCGGTCGAACAGCCACCCCAGAAAGGCCACCGCCACGATGAATCCGATCGAGCCCCAGAGTCGGACCAGCGCATAGCGGTGACTGTCTCGCCCCAACGCGCGCAGCGTCGTCGCTTCGAACTGCGGCAGGATCGCGTTCCAGAAGAAACTGAACACGGCCATCACCACCGCCAGCCACCAATAGCCCCCGTAGAACAGCACCCCGGAAAAGGTCACCAGAGCTGCGAGCGCTCCCCAGCGGATGATCGGCATCCGCACGCCGGCCCGGTCCGCGAGCCAGCCCCAGACATTGGGCGCAACGATCTTGGTCGCCAGAACGACCGCCATCAACTCGCCGATCTGGGCCCCGCTGAAACCCCGCTCGGAAAGATAGGGGCCCCAATAGGGCATGAACGCCCCGATGCTGGCGAAATAGAAGAAGTAAAAGCTGGAGAGACGGATGTGCTGGTTCACAGGCTCGGATGTCGGTCGGTGTGGCTGGTTGGCCCAGCCCGCGAGGACGCCAGCCGCGACGACTCTCCAGCGCGCGGAGGACCCCCGCCCGATCCGCAAGGGATCGATGGAGTCGGGACGTTACCGGGGCGCGGGCCCGCCTCCGCCCGCGATCTCGGTGTAGGGAGGCAGACCCGTGTCCACATCGGCGTTCTGGGCCCGGTGTCGCAGCGCGTGGTCCATCAGCACCAGTGCAAGCATGGCTTCGGCAATCGGCGTCGCCCGGATGCCGACGCAGGGATCGTGCCGACCCTTGGTGACCACTTCAACGGCTTCCCCGGCCGTGTTCACCGTGCGCCCGGGCAACCGAAGGCTGGAGGTGGGCTTCAGCGCCATGCTGACGCGAACGACCTGTCCCGAGGAGACTCCGCCCAGGACGCCGCCCGAATGGTTGCTCAGAAAACCTTCGGGGGTCATCTCGTCGCGGTGCTCGGTACCGCGCTGGGCCACGACTCCGAAACCGTCGCCGATCTCCACGCCCTTCACCGCGTTGATGCTCATCATCGCGTGTGCGATATCCGCGTCGAGACGATCGAAGATGGGTTCGCCCCAGCCGGGGGGCACACCACGGGCCTCCACGTCCACCCGTGCGCCGACCGAATCCCCGGATTTCCGCAGGCTGTCCATGAAGGCTTCGAGCTCGGCCACACACGCCGAATCGGGGGCAAAGAACGGGTTCTCATCGATCGCGTGCGCATCGCGAAATTCGATCGGGATGGGGCCGAGCTGAGACAACCAGCCCTGAATCTCCACCCCATAGCGCTGCCTGAGGTAGAGCTTCGCAACGCCGCCGGCGGCGACCCGCAATGCGGTCTCACGGGCGGAACTGCGCCCACCCCCCCGGTAATCGCGCAGGCCGTATTTCTGATGGTAGGTGTAATCGGCATGTCCTGGCCGAAAACGGTCCATGATTTCACTGTAGTCCTTGGACCGCTGGTCGACGTTCTCGATCAGCAGCCCGATCGGCGCCCCCGTGGTCCGACCCTCGAAGACGCCTGACAGGATGCGCACCTGGTCGGGCTCGCGGCGCTGCGTCGTGTGCCGCGACTGCCCGGGCCGACGCCGATCGAGATCCCGCTGCAGATCGGCCTCGGTGAGCGGAAGACCCGGCGGACAGCCGTCCACGATCGCACCGAGGGCCGCACCGTGGCTCTCACCAAAGGTCGTGACGACGAAAGACTTTCCGAAACTGTTTCCTGACATGCCCATAGTCTAGCCCGAGACCCGGGCCGAGGGTATGCGCGCGGGACGACCGGGCCGGTGCGCGCGCCGCTGCCAACCCGGCACGACTTGCTTTTTCCCGACGGCGGCGGATCATCGCTGAAGGCCGGATCGCCCCACGCGGTCCGCGGCCCCCTTCAGAAACAGGGAGATCGGCGCGATGACAGGTTCGGCACCCATGCCCGAGAGAATTACACCGGTCGAGGCCTTCGACCGTCTGCGGATTCGTCCGCGCGACCTCCTGGTCGATATCCGGTCCACGATGGAATATCTGTTCGTCGGGCACCCCATGGGCGCGGTGCACATCCCCTGGATCGACGAACCGGATTGGGTCGAGAACCCGCAGTTCGTCCCCCAGGTCCGCAAATTGCTGCTGGGCGGCATCGGCGATCATGGGGAGGATGCCCCGGAGGTCTTCCTGATCTGCCGCAGCGGCAAGCGGTCGCTGGTCGCGGGGCAGGCCCTCATCGCTGCGGGGATCGAAAAGGTCTACTCGGTGGACGAGGGCTTCGAAGGCCCACTGGACAGCGAGCACCACCGCTCCACGGTCTCCGGCTGGCGCTTCCGCGGCCTGCCCTGGGAACAGTGCTGACCCGGAAGCTTCAGGAATCCGGCAACTGCTCCCGCGTCAACAGGAACACGCCGTCGCCACCCGCACCGAATTCCAGCCAGGTGAAGGGCAGTTCCGGAAAGGCGGCCTCGACGGCGGGCTGGCTGTTGCCGACCTCGACGATCAGCGCCCCACCGGGGTTGAGACGTTCGTGCGCGCCCATGAGGATACGACGCACGATATCCAGGCCATCTTCCCCTGCCGCCAGCCCGAGCACGGGCTCGTGCCGGTACTCCGGGGCGAGAACGGCCATGTCGCGGGCATCGACGTAAGGGGGGTTGGACACGATCAGGTCGAAGCCTGGCGCATCTTCGAGATCTGCGAAAACGTCACTCTGTACGATCCGCGTCCGGTCCTCCAGATCCAGCCGGCGGGCGTTTTCGCGAGCGACCGCGAGCGCGCCGGACGAAAGGTCGGACAACCAGATTTCCGCCTGCGGGAGCATGGTTCCCGCGGCGAGGCCGATACAGCCGCTACCGGTACAGAGATCGAGCAGGCGGTGAATTCCGTCAGGATCCAACCAGGGACTGAAACCCGCCTCGATCAGCTCCGCAATGGGCGAGCGCGGAACCAGTACCCGCTCGTCGACATAAAAGGGCAGCCCCATGAACCAGGCCTCCCGGGTCAGGTAGGCCGCCGGCTTGCGCGTGACCACTCGCGCCTGCAGCAGTGCGTCCACCCGCACCCGTTCCTCGGCGGTAAGGCGGCTGGACCACCAGGCCTCGGGCAGATCGAGGGGCAGCGAAAGCGCGTGGAGAACCAGCCACGCCGCCTCGTCGAACGCGTTGTCGGTACCGTGACCGAAACAGAGGTTGGCCGCGCGGAATCGGCTTGCGCCGAACCGGATGTAATCGCGGATACTGCGAAGATCTCGGTCGGAGTCCATCGTGTCACTCTCGTTTCCGGGGACATGGCTGATTGAATCCGCTGAACTTCGGAACCGATGCACGCTCTTCTGGCTCCCGGCGGACAGGGCCAACTCTACACCAACGGCTTGGCGCTCCCCCCAACCTGACACACCGACCCCGGAACCGGCGCACCCGTCCGGCCCACGGTCGTATACTCTTGGACGGCGTGGCACCAGCCACGACCAAGGCGCGATCGTCACAACGTATCGTCATCCTCTTCGGAGAACCCGCGCAGGAACCGACTCATGATCAATTCGATTAGCGTTCTTTTCGTTACCGGGAATCCGGATACCGCAGGCCGGGTGATCGGCCGCATCCGTTTTCGCGGACGCGCGGTACGCGCCAAGCAGGCCGGGAACCTTCGCGATATCGAGCGGCTCCTGCAGAATTACCGCTTCGAAGCCATCCTGCTGGTGGATCAGGAACTGGAAATCGCGCTTTCCGATCTGAACGAAGTCCTCTACCGGCGTGGACGGGTCACTCCGATCATCGTGATGACGGAGCAACCGGAGGAGGATCGTGCGGGCATTCTGGATACCGGTGCTTTCGCGGCGGTAGGCATGGACTGCGATGATCTCGCCGCCGCGCTGGTCCTCAAGGCGGTCGGCCACCTCTCCCGGAATCGGGAGCTGAATCATATGCGCACCAAGCTGCAGGATGCGGACCGACGCTACCTGATCATGCTCGACAGCTCGCGATATCCCATCGCATGTTTCAATCGGGATACCGCGATCTATGCCAACGATGCTTGGCGGGCCTGCTTCGAGATCCAGCTATCGGAAAGCCTGGAAACCATCCAGCTGCCCCAGCTGGTCGCCCCGGAGCGGCGCGACGAACTCAATGCGCTGCTGCGCGAGCTGAACGAGCAGGACGAAAGCACCGAGGGCTTCGAGACCCTGAGTCTTCGGACCCGGAACGGGCATGACTTCGAAGCGGATGTCGTGATCAACCAGGTGATCATCGACGGCGATGTCTGCACGGTCGTCCATCTCTCTGCCGCTGGCTCTGCGGCGCTGGAGGAACCGCATGAGCCGCTGCGGCAGCAGAGGGTGGAGACGCCGGGCCTGGGACGCGACACCAGCCCACCGCGAGCCCTCGGGCAGCAACGTCAACCCGCACCGACCGAGGCCCCGGCCGCCCGCACGGTACCACCTGAATCCGCACCCGAGGCACCGGAACCGGAAATCGAAACGGCTCCCGAACCGGCGCCTCCTCCGGCTGCTGCGCCCCCGCCCCC
>SLNI01000175.1 GCA_007133115.1 Thioalkalivibrio sp.
GCCCATGAGCGGCTCGACAGCGTGTTTCGTCTCAAGGTCGGGGCCATCGACGCGCCACCGCTTTCGCTGCAGGCGATCGATGTGCATCTCAGCGCGCTGCGCCTGAATCGGCAGGCGTTGCTTACACTGATGCACGAACTTGAAGGATTGCGCCTGGAGGACGTGCCGCCCGAGGCCCGCTCGGGGCTCGTCTGGGGCATCGCATTCGAAACGCTGAAGAACATGGCCGCGGGTGATCCGTTGTTCCAGGCGGGGCTGCACCTGAATCCGGATTCCGGACGGCGCCTGAGCGTCGCGGCGGATCTTGGACTGAAAAACGATCGCGAGCTTCTGGATACGCGGCCGCTCGAGGCGATTGTTCTGGGTCTGGAAATCGAAACGGGGCGCGAAGCGATGGCTGAGCTCGAGTCCCTGTTTCTGGCTTCGGGACTTCTCGAGGAAGGGGCGGTGGAGGTCTTCCAACAATGGCTGGAGCATGCGCTGTCCGAAGGCTGGGTGTTGGAATCCAGCGAGGGTCTCCGGACGCATCTGCGTCTGGAGGGCGGGCGTCTGTATATCAATGGCGAAGACCGCACGCTGCTCTGGCTGGCGACGGTATTCGCGATCGGCGGGGGCATGTTCTAATGACGCCCGCAGTCATGACATGAACGGCATAGGGATCATTTCGTGAGCAGTCATCAGGGAGCGAATCAGCGTGTGCTATCCGGCATGCGGCCCACCGGGCGCCTGCACCTGGGCCATTACCATGGCGTCCTGAAGAGCTGGGTGGAATTGCAGCACAGCTACGAATGCTTCTTCTTCGTTGCGGATTGGCATGCGCTGACCACGCACTACGAATCGCCCGGGGATCTGGGGCAGCATGTGACGGACATGGTCATCGACTGGCTCGCGGCCGGGGTCAGCCCGAGTGCGTCGACATTGTTCGTCCAGTCCCGGGTCCCGGAGCACGCGGAACTGCATCTGCTGCTGTCGATGATCACGCCGCTGGGCTGGCTCGAGCGTGTGCCGACGTACAAGGATCAACAGGAACAGCTGCGCGAGCGCGACCTCGCGACCTACGGATTCCTCGGATACCCGGTTCTGCAGAGTGCCGATGTGCTGGCCTACCGCGCGGGTCTGGTGCCGGTGGGCGAAGACCAGGTGGCGCACCTGGAGGTGACCCGGGAGATCGCCCGGCGCTTCAATCACCTCTATGGCCGGGAACCGGGCTTTGTCGAGAAAGCCGAGTTGGCGATCGACAAGATGGGCAAGAAGACGGCCCGCCGTTACCGAGACCTGCGCAAGCGGTTCCAGGAACAGGGCGACGATGAGGCACTGGCGGTGGCCCGCGTGATGCTGGATTCGCAGCAGAACCTTTCCCTCGGGGATCGCGAACGGCTTTTCGGCTATCTCGAGGGTGGCGCCAAGATCATCCTGCCCGAACCGCAGCCGATGTTGACGCCGACGGCAAAGATGCCCGGTCTCGACGGTCGCAAGATGTCCAAGAGCTACAACAATGCGATCAGCCTGCGTTCGGAACCGGCCCAGGTGGATCAGCAGATCCGTACCATGCCGACCGATCCGGCCCGGGTCCGCCGCACGGACCCCGGGGATCCTGCCAAATGTCCCGTATGGGGGCTGCACGAGGTCTACACGCCGGAATCGACCCGGGAAGAACTGGCGGCGGGTTGCCGTTCGGCGGGCATCGGTTGCATCGATTGCAAGCGACCGTTGATCGAGGCGGTGCTGGCGGAACTCGGGCCCATCCAGGAGCGCGCCCGGGAATACGCGGCGGATCCGGCTCTGGTGCGCAGTATCGTCAACGAGGGTTCGGAAGCTGCGCGGGAGGAAGCCCGGGAAACGCTGGACGAGGTCCGCCGGGTGATGGGCCTGGATTACCTGCGTTGATGCGATCCCTCACCAGGCCCGGAGACCGGTCTGCGCGAGGGTCCGGGTGGATCCGGGCATGACGGCCGTGGTCGAGATGCCGGATCTGGAAAACGCGGTCGAGGCCGACTGGGCCTGCCGCGTGAACGGAGCACCGCTGGGTGAGATGCCTGCCGATCTCTACATTCCCCCCGATGCACTCGAGGTGTTCCTCGAATCCTTCGAGGGGCCGCTGGATCTGCTGCTGTACCTGATCCGGCGTCAGAATCTCGACATCCTCGCGATCCCGATCGCCGAAATCACCCGTCAGTACATGGCCTATATCGAGGTCATGCAGGCGTTGCGGCTGGAGCTTGCCGGGGAATATCTGGTCATGGCGGCGCTGCTGGCCGAGATCAAGTCGCGCATGTTGCTGCCGCGGCCCTCCGCCGCGAGCGAGGATTCGGACGAGGACCCCCGGCTGGCGCTGATCCGGCAGCTGCAGGAGTACGAGCGCTTCAAGACGGCCGCCGAGCGTCTGGAGGCGATGCCTCGCATTGACCGCGACGTCTTCCACGCTCAGGCCTCCCGGGACGCCCTGGAGGCGCCCCCGCCGCCTGCACCGGAACTGGAAGAACTGCTCGAGGCGCTGGTCGGGGTCCTGCGGCGGGCCACGCTGCGCAGCCACCATCAGATCAGCTCCGAGGCGTTGTCGGTGCGCGAACGCATGGCGCGCATCCTGGAGAAGCTGGAACACGACGCGTTTGTCGAATTCACGAGCCTGCTCAAGGGCGTCGAGGGTCGCCCCGGTGTGGTGGTCTCGTTTCTTGCCGTGCTCGAGCTGAGCAAGGCAGGATTACTGGATTGGGGCCAGGGGGACCCGTACGGCCCGATCCAGGTCCGGCGCCGGCGTACGGGGGAAGGGGCATGACCGAGCGGGACGAACGGGAACACACGGAAACGGACGCGCTCGCTCCGGACGCCCTGGAGCTGGTGTTGGAGGCCGTGCTGTTCGCCGCCTCGGAGCCCCTGCGGATGCAGGATCTGGTCGCGGCCTGTATGGGCATGGAGGGCGTCGGCCACGGAGAGGTCGAGGCGGCGCTGCAGCGTCTGGCCGAACACTA
>SLNI01000089.1 GCA_007133115.1 Thioalkalivibrio sp.
TGCCGTGGGTGTCGGCGAGGACCTGGAATTCGATATGGCGCGGGTGCTCCAGGTATTTCTCCATGTAGAGCATGTCGTTGCCGAAGGCTTGACTCGCTTCGGTCTGGGTAAGGGCGATCGCACTCAGTAGCGAAGCCTCGCCGTGGACCACTCGCATCCCCCTGCCGCCACCGCCGCCCGATGCCTTTACGATCACCGGGTAGCCAATGTCGCGCGCCAGGCGCAGGTTGTCTTCGGGGTCGTCGCCCAGGGCGCCCTCCGATCCCGGGACGCATGGAACGCCCGCCACGATCATCGCTTTTTTCGCCGAGACCTTGTCGCCCATCAGGCGTATGGTTTCGGCGCGCGGCCCGATGAAGGCGAATCCACTGGATTCCACGCGTTCCGCGAAATCCGCGTTTTCGGCTAGAAAACCGTAGCCGGGATGGATGGCGCCGGCATCCGTCACCTCCGCTGCAGAGATGATGGCGGGGACGTTGAGATAGCTCTCGCTGGAAGCCGCGGGGCCGATGCATACGGATTCGTCGGCCAGGCGCACATGCTTGAGTTCGCGATCCGCGTCCGAGTGCACGGCAACGGTCGCGATGCCCATCTCCCGGCAGGCGCGCAGGATTCTCAAGGCAATCTCGCCACGATTGGCGATCAGGATCTTTTCCAGCATCAGCAGCTCTGGGTGCGGTTGGCGCGGCGACTGGCCGCTATTCGATGATGAACAGGGGTTGGCCGTACTCGACCGGGTGGCCGTTCTCCACGAGAATATCTCGAATGGTGCCGGCCTTGTCGGCTTCGATCGGGTTCAACATTTTCATCGCCTCGATGATGCAAAGCGTATCCCCCGGAGCCACGACAGAACCGACCTCGACGAAGGCGCGGGCACCGGGGCTGGATGCGCGATAGAACGTGCCCACCATGGGCGCGGTGACGCGGTGTCCGGGAGGTGGGGCCTCCGCCGCTTTTTCGGGCGCGCTCGGGCCGTCAGGAGCCACCGGGGCAGCCGGCTGTGCCGGTGCCATCATGGCTTGCGGAAAATAGGCCTGCCCTCCGGGTGCCGAGCGGGTGATGCGAACCGACTCCTCGCCCTCCCGGATCTCGATCTCATGGATCCCGCTTTCGTTCAACAGGTCGATCAGTTTCTTGACCTTCCGAATATCCATGCGAACTAGCGCTCCTCGATGGCTGCGATGGCGGCGTCCAGTGCCAGGCGATAGCCGACCACGCCCAGACCGGCGATCGTGCCGGTGGCGATGTCGGACAGATAGGAGTGACGACGAAACGCCTCCCGGGCATGGACGTTGCTGATGTGAATCTCGATGAACGGGATCGCGACCGCCAGGAGCGCATCGCGCAGGCTCACGCTGGTATGGGTCAGGCCGCCCGGATTGATCAGGATCCGGGCGACATCCTCGGAGGCAGCCTCATGGATGCGATCGACGATCTGCCCTTCGTGATTGCTCTGGAAACAGGCGAGCCGGTGTCCCGCACGTTCGGCGCGGGTGCACAGCTCCTTCTCGATTTCCGCCAGCGTGGTCGCGCCATAGCGCTCTGGCTCGCGACTCCCGAGCAGGTTCAGGTTGGGACCATTCACGAGCAGGAGTTGCGCCATGGAGAGGTATCGGTTGCGATCGTGTCGTGAATCCGTGGGAAACGTGCGTCAAAATCCCCATCACGAATGCCCGAATTCTGCCGCAGCGGGGCAGTCCTGTCCAGCGATCGCCGTATCGGTTCGACCCGAAAGAGCGGCTTAGAGATACGATTTGAGCCAGGCGTCGAGGTCGGCCTCCGTGACTTCCCCGCGGTGGGTTTCGCGGACCATGCCTTCACGGTCGATCACCACGCTGTAGGGGAGCGCGCCGATTCGATTCCCGTACTCCCGTCCTGCGGCTATCGCCTCCTCCTGCCCGATCAGGACCGGGAATTCGATCCCGAAGGTGAATACGAAGTCCCGCGTTTCGTCGATTTCGTCCACCGCGACCGCGACGATGGTGAAGCCGTCGGCTGCGTGTGCTTCGTAACGCTCCTGAAACAGTGGCATCTCCTTCTTGCAGGGTGGGCACCAGGTGGCCCAGAAGTTCAAGACGACCATGTCGCCGTCCCATTCACTCAGACGCCTGGGCTGTCCATCCAGATCCGGCAGGGTGAAATCGACGCGCGGGAACGCGTCCGGGCTCGCCGGGGCGGGCGTCTCAACAGCCGCGCTCTCGCTCGAGGGTTGGCAGCCAGCGAGTATCAGCGCCGCCAGCAGCATCCCGGCCCGAGTCATGAACCGGAAGCTGCCTGAGGCTGCGGTCCGTTTCAAGGCCGGGCTCCGATGCTCTGTTCGACGTGGGCCAGAAAACGCTCCGCGTTGAGGTACCCCACGACCCTGCGGTTACGCAGTTCCTCGCCGGCGGCGTCATAAAAGATCATGGCCGGAGGTCCGAACAGGTTGAAGGCCCGCATCAGGTCGCGATGCTCAGCGGTGTTGGCCGTCACGTCCGCCTTGAGCAGATGCACCTGGCTCATTGCCTGGATCACGCGGGGATCCTGGAAGGTCGTGCGCTCCAGCCGCACGCAGTCCACGCACCAGTCCGCGTAGAAGTCGAGGAAGACCGGCTGGTTCCTCTGTTGCGCCACGGCCACCTCGCGTTCCACGTCGGCAATGCTGTCGACCTTCGTGAACTCCATCTGCGTGGCACGCTGCACGCCGTCGCTGCCGACGACCATGGTCGCGGGGGTGCTCAGGCCAGCGAGGGGCCGGAACATGTCCTTGCCTCCGGTGGCTGCACCAATCATCAGGATGACCCCGTAGACCAGCAGCACCAGCCCGATACCCTTCCAAAGGGTGCGCCAACCCGATGCGCTCTCGGACACCGACTGCAACGCACCCATGTAGATGGCGGTCACGATGAACAGGCTGGACCAGAGGAACAGCGCGATCTCGCCCGGAATCACCCGTTCGAGGAGCCAGATGCCCATGGCCA
>SLNI01000026.1 GCA_007133115.1 Thioalkalivibrio sp.
AAACGAAACGAGAGGACGTAAACATGACACGAATCGAAAACGATCCAGGCAAGAAACTGAAGAAAATCGCCCTGACCTCGGCCATCGCACTCGGACTGGCCGCATCTGCGGGTACCCTCCACGCGGAGGAGCAACCGGGTTCGGGGATCGCCGTGCAACCCGCCGTCGCCAGCTGGACCTCGGCCGTACCGGTCAGCTGGGTCTACGTGGAGCTGCTGGCAGAACTCGGTTACGACGTGCAGAACCCCATCTCGCTCTCCAATCCGGTCGCCTATCTGGCCATTTCCGAGGGCGACGCCCACTACTGGCCCAACGGCTGGTTCCCGCTGCACGAACCCCAGTTGCCGGAGAATTTCGACGAGGTCGCAACCGTGTTTGATCCCCTTTGCCCGGCATGTGGAATCCAGGGCTACCTGGTCGATGCCGCATCGGTGGAGCGCTATGGAATCACCAACATCACGGACTTTCAGCGCGATGAGGTACGCGCCGCCTTCGACGCAACGGGTGATGGCAAGGCGGACCTTTTCGGTTGCCCACCCGGATGGGGCTGCCACGAAGGGATCAACGCGATGTTCGAAAAATTCGGCCTGGATGACTACATGAACCATGTGGACGCCGGTTACGCCGCGAATTTCGCCGAGGCCCTGTCGCGAATCCAGGCCGGCGATTCCGCTCTGTACTACACCTGGGGCCCGAGCGCCTGGTTGCTTGCGCTGGCTCCCGGTGAGGATGTCATGTGGATCAATGCCCCTGGCATCGTCGAGGACGACGCCGAGCGAGCCGGGGGCGTTCCCGGTGCGGTGACCGACCCGATCGAAATGGGCTATGTGGCTGCCGACATTCAGGTCGTAGCCAACAACGCGTTCCTGGAAGACAACCCGGCAGCGGCCGAACTCTTCCGCCAGGTCTCACTGCCCATCGAATGGATCAGCGACGTGGACGCCAAGATGGGTGAGCAGGATCTGTCCGATCCAATGGTGCGCCCGCTGGTCGAGGAATGGATTGCCGCGAATCGCGGAACCGTGGACGGGTGGCTTGCCGCCGCCCGGGCAGCCGCCGAATAAGACCCGCCCCCTCGGCCGGCTGGCACGGAAACCCGCATTGACGGGACCGTCGTCGACGGTTGGAACGCCGATAGGCCGGACGTCCGCGGCCGCGGGACAGGCGCATCTGCATGATGCCGCCGGTCCCGCCCCGCGGGTGCCTCCGGCACGTCGGAATGGAAACCGGCCGCGCACGTCTCCGGTACCGGCTTCCAATGCGTATCGGAATCCGGCTCAGTAGACAGGGACCAGCGCGTAGCCCTGGTTCTGGTAGCCCATCACGGCAATGAATCCGCTGCGGACGGGCTGAACGGGCCCCAGGATGGTGTCATTGTCCACTCCGTAGGCGCGGGTCGCCGCCGAACAAACCTCCATTCGCACGCCCAGCGCGTCCAGCCGATCGATTGCCTTGGCAATTTCTTCCAGGGTTTCACCGTGATCAAAGGCGACCTCGGGTTCCGGTTCGGTGGTGATGAACTTGACCGCTTCGGCGATGAAGACCATCCGCAGATCGGGCTCCACGCCTTCCCTGATCAGGTTCTCGTGGTTGGAGGCAATACCGCGCAGGTAGGCGAGCATCACGCTGGGGTTGGACTTGCGCATATCGTAGATCGCCCGCATGGTCTCGATGCCCTCGGTCGCCTCGCGGTTGTCGAGGCCCTCGGCAGTGGCCATCGAGCCCAGCCCGAGCGGCAGCAGCAGGCCCAGCAGCAGGATCGGTATTCGGTTCCGCATACGTCGTTCTCCTCTCTCGTTGACCACGATCCGTGGATTTGTTGCCGGACGCGGCGTTCGGTGGATCGCGAGATCCATGGAATGGGATCACCGGGTAGCTCCGAGCTGAATACTTCCGGGCCTGGTAGCCGGCCAGCGACACGAAGGTGTTACGCATCGGCGCGATCCCGGGCAAAAGCGGACCGTCATCGACCCCGGAATACCGTCTGGCGACGCAACAGGATTGCAACCGGCCGCCCTGCGTGTTCAACGCGGCGAGCGGCTCCTCGAGCAACTGCGGGTATGCAAACGGCGTCAAATCGAAGCGCTCACGGGAGTGTAGGACGAATAACCGTAATTTTCCTGTCCGGCGCAGGTTTGAATGTGTGGGAGACGAACGGTCCTGCGCCCGTCAACCCCACCGGAATCCTGCTCCATTTGCACCCTCGTCATCGAAGGCCCATCCCTCCGTCGCCCCACGTTCCAAATCATCTCGGCCAGTCGTTCGGACGCTGGGGAGTCGAACCCAGCGGGTAACGGCAATCGTGCCGGCGGGCGCTTTCACGTGGCTGGAGGGCACGTCATTGGTATACTCGCGGGCTTTGCCGTCAGGGGCCCTTCCATGTCTGATTTCCGACCCATCCGTCGCGCGCTGCTCTCGGTTTCCGACAAGACCGGCGTGGTCGAATTCGCGCGCGCACTGCACGCTCACGGGGCCGAACTCCTCTCCACCGGCGGCACGGCGAAACTGCTGGCGGAGCACGGACTGCCGGTCACCGAGGTCTCCCGGCACACGGGTTTCCCCGAGATCATGGACGGGCGGGTGAAGACCCTGCACCCCAGGATCCACGGCGGGCTGCTGGGACGTCGCGGACAGGACGATGCGGTGATGGCGGAGCAGGGCATCGACCCGATCGACCTGCTGGTGGTGAACCTGTACCCCTTCGAAGCCACGGTAGCCCGTCCGGATTGCACGCTGGAGGAGGCCATCGAGAACATCGACATCGGGGGCCCCGCGATGCTGCGGGCCGCCGCGAAGAATTACCGCGACGTGGCGGTCGCCACCGAACCCGGGCAGTACGTCGAAATCGCCAAGGCCCTGGAGCAGGGCCCGTCCGCGGCCCTGCGGTTCCAGCTGGCGGTCGCGGCCTTCAATCACGTGGCTCGCTACGATGCCGCGATCAGCAA
>SLNI01000146.1 GCA_007133115.1 Thioalkalivibrio sp.
CCTGGATCGTCATCGGGACCCCTCCTTGTGGGTGTCCTCACGCGCCTGTTCGGTGAAAGTCGCGATGATCAGACATACCGCCCCGACCGTGATCGCGGCATCGGCCACATTGAACGCGGGCCAGTGCAGGCCCGCATAGTGAAAATCGAGGAAGTCCACGACCTTGCCCAGCCGCAGGCGATCGACCAGATTGCCGGCAGCCCCGCCGAGGATCAAACCCAGGGACAGAATGGTAAGCCGCGCATCGCGGGGTAGGCGCGCGAGCCAGAACAGAATCAGCGTGACGGCCGCCAACGCAATCCCAGAGAACATCCAGCGCTGCCAACCACCGGCGGTGCTCAGAAAACTGAAGGCCGCGCCGGGGTTGTAGACCAGTGTCAGGTTGAAGAAGCCGGTGATTTCGAGTGGTGCATAGAGCGTCAGCGCGCGTTCGGCCCAGAACTTCGTGACCTGGTCCAGAACGAACACGGCGGTCGCGAGCGCCAGACCGAACCGTAGACCACTGGCGGCCCGGGTCATGCGAACCGCCGCTTTTCGCCGGGGCCGATCACGTTGTCCACGCAGCGGCCGCAGAGTTCGGGGTGCTCGGGATGCGCCCCCACGTCCGAGCAGCGATGCCAGCAGCGGACGCACTTGGCATGGCTGCTGGCGCGCACACCGATCGCGAGATGGCGGCCGTCGTTGAGCGTCACCGGCGCCGCATCCTCGGGCGGCTGGCCCGCGATCACCCGGGCACCGGAGGTGATCAGCACGAAGCGCAGTTCATCGTCCAGCCGTTCCAGCAAACCGGCGAGGAGATCGTCCTCGATATACAGATCGACCTCCGCGTTCAGCGACCCGCCCAGCCCCCGCTCGCTCCGGGCCACCTCAATCGCCCGCGCAACGTGGGTGCGGACCTCGAGAATACGGTCCCAGTCCTCGGCGCTGAACACCGCTTCCGGGTCCAGCGGCCGCAACCCGTCGTACCAGGTCGAGAACAGCACGCTCTCCGGCCGCTTCCCGGGCAGCAACAGCCAGATTTCCTCGGCGGTGAAGCTCAGGATCGGGGCCATCCAGCGCGTCAGGGCCTCCGCAACATGATGCAGCGCCGTCTGTGCCGAGCGCCGTGCGTGGCTGTCGGATCGAGTGGTGTACTGGCGATCCTTGATCACGTCCAGATAGAAACTCCCGAGCTCCACCGAGCAGAAATTGTGCAACCGCTGGTAGATCTGGTGGAACTGGTAATCCTCGTAGGCGCCCACGACCTGAAGTTGAACCTGAAATGCCCGGTCGATGATCCAGCGGTCGAGCGGCAGAAGGTCCTCCAGACCCAGAGCGTCGCGTTCCGGATCGAAACCGCTCAGGTTTGCGAGCAGGAAACGTGCGGTGTTGCGGATACGGCGGTACGCGTCGGCGGTGCGTTCGAGGATCCCCGGAGAGATCGCCATTTCGGCCGAGAAGTCGGTCGCCGCGACCCAGAGGCGCAGAATGTCGGCACCCAGCGTCGACACGACTTCCTGAGGCGCGACCACGTTGCCGCGCGACTTGGACATCTTCTCGCCCTTCTCGTCGACAGTGAAGCCGTGGGTCAGCACCGCGCGATAGGGCGCATGACCCTGCATGGCCACGCTTGTCAGCAGGCTGGACTGGAACCAGCCCCGATGCTGATCCGAGCCCTCGAGATAGAGATCCGCAGGGCAATCCAGTTCAGGTCGCTTGCTGCTGACGGCAAAGTGGGTCACGCCCGAGTCGAACCAGACATCGAGGGTGTCCCTGAGCTTCAGGTAGTCCGCCGCTTCCGAGCCCAGCAAATCCGCGGGATCCAGCGCGAACCAGGCTTCGATCCCGGCCTCCTCGACCCGCTTCGCAACAGCCTCGAGCAACTCCAGTGTCCGCGGATGCGGCCGCCCGCTCTCGCGGTGCACGAACAGAGGAATCGGTACCCCCCAGTTGCGTTGCCGGGAAATGCACCAGTCCGGCCGGTTCTCGACCATGCCACGGATACGGGCCTGGCCCCAGTCCGGCATCCAACACGTGGCCTTGATGGCCTCCAGTGCATCTCTGCGGAGCCCCCCCCGGTCCATGCTGATGAACCATTGCGGGGTCGCGCGGAAAATCGTCGGGGTCTTGTGCCGCCAGCAATGCGGATAGCTGTGTTCGAACTTCTCCACCACGACCAGGGTTCCCCGATCGCGGAGCACATCCACCACGTGAGCGTTGGCCGTGTGCACGTTTTCGCCGGCAAAAAAGGGTGTGCCCGGCAGAAAGTGGCCATCGGGTCCGACCGGGTTCTCCACGGGAAGGTTATAGCGAAGCCCGACCGCGTAGTCGTCCTGACCATGCCCCGGAGCGGTATGCACACAACCGGTGCCCGCCTCGGTGGTCACATGGTCGCCCATGATCACCGGCACATCGCGGTCCAGGAACGGGTGCTGCAACCGCAGACCCTCGAGACTCGCGCCGAGCGTGCGGCCCACGATCCGACCCGGACCCAACTGGTAACGCTCGAGACAGCTCTCCAGCAGATCCTCCGCCAGCAGCAGGCGCTCGCGTTCGAACTGCACCAGCACATACGTCAGGGCCGGGTTCAGGGCCACCGCCTGGTTCGCAGGCAGTGTCCAGGCCGTGGTGGTCCAGATCACCACGCTGACCGGTTCCTGCGAGTCGCCTTCGGGATCCAGGCGCCGGAGGAGGTCGAGTTCATCCTCCACGCGGAAGCGGACATCGATGGCCAGCGATGTCTTGTCCTCGTATTCGACTTCGGCTTCGGCCAGCGCCGAGCCGCAGTCCACGCACCAGTGCACCGGCTTCTCGCCCAACTGCACGTGGTCACGCGCCATGATCTGGCCCAGCGCGCGAATGATGTCGGCCTCGATCCGGTAGTCCATGGTCAGGTAGGGATGATCCCAGTCGGCCAGCACGCCCAGACGCTGGAAGTCCGCGCTCTGCCCCGC
>SLNI01000143.1 GCA_007133115.1 Thioalkalivibrio sp.
ACCCGCCGGGACGGCCTGGTCACGGCCTATCTGACCCAGGAGCTTCCCGAGGACATCCAGGGCAGCGTGTTCGATGTCGTGGCCGAAGGTCTCGGCGAAGCCGGTCTGCTGCTGGAACGCTTCCACCATCTCAGCCTCGAGGCCGCCCAGGGAGATGCCGATGCCCTGGTCGCAATGGGCAAGGTGCAAGTGGAGCTGGACGCAGTGGACGGCTGGTCCCTGCAGAATCGGGTGGAAACCACGCTCTCGCGACTCGAACTCCCGGCGGACCAAACCTTTGCGCAGCTCTCCGGCGGGCTTCGGCGCCGGGTGTGGCTCGCGCGTGAACTCGTGCGCGAACCCGACGTGCTGCTGCTGGATGAGCCCACCAACCACCTGGACATCGCGGCGATCGCATGGCTCGAGAACCTGCTTGCGACGACCACCATGACGGTGGTGTTCATCACCCACGACCGCAGTTTCATGGAGCACCTCGCCACCCGCATCCTGGAGCTCGATCGGGGGCAGTTGTTTGAACACCCCCCCAGCCTGGAAGCTTTTCGCCAACGGCAGGCGGAACGCCTGGAGACGGAGATTCGTCAACGCGCCGAGTTCGACAAGAAACTCGCCCAGGAGGAAACCTGGATTCGCCAGGGGATCAAGGCCCGGCGCACCCGTAACGAGGGCCGCGTGCGCGCCTTGGAGCAGCTTCGCCAGCAGCGTGCGGAACGCCGCGAAAGGCAGGGCCAGGTGCGCATGGCGCTGAATCCCGAGCAGCGTTCGGGCAAGCGTGTGATCGAGGCCGAGCACGCAAGCTTCGGCTATCCCGAAATGACCGTGGTCCGCGATCTGAATCTGTTGCTGCAGCGCGGGGATCGGCTCGGTATCGTGGGCCCGAACGGAGCCGGCAAGACCACGCTGCTGCGGGGGCTGCTGGGCGAACTGGAACCGCTGTCGGGCCAGGTCACAGTGGGCACCCAGCTCGAGATCGCCTATTTCGACCAGACCCGGGCCCAGCTGAACGAACGCGCGACCGTGCAGGATACCGTGGGCGAAGGCCGTGACCGGGTCACGGTCAACGGCGCCACGCGGCACGTGCTGAGCTACCTGGAGGACTTCCTGTTCCCACCCGCGCGTTCGCGTCAACCCGTATCCGCGCTGTCGGGCGGAGAACGCAACCGCCTGCTGCTCGCCCGCCTGTTCCTGCGGCCGGCCAACCTGCTGGTACTGGACGAGCCGACCAACGATCTCGACGTGGAAACCCTCGAACTCCTGGAGACGCTGCTGGTGGACTACACCGGCACGGTGATCGTGGTCAGCCACGACCGTGCCTTTCTCGACAATGTCGTCACGAGCACCCTGGTATTGGATGGGTCGGGCGGTGCCGAGGAATTCGTCGGAGGATGGTCCGACCTGCCTGAACGGATCACCGCGCCGCTTCTCGAGACGCGGATCCAGGGTACGGGAAGGTCGTCAACCCCACCCGCCGCACCGGTAGCGGCGCCCCAGTCCCCTGCGCCCGTCAACCGAAAGCTTTCCTACAAGGATGCGCGGGAACTCGAGCAGCTTCCGGGACAAATCGAAAAGCTGGAGGCCCGGCGCGAGGCGCTTGGCGCGGAACTTTCCGATCCGGATCTGTTTCGCGGGCCGCGGGAACGAATGAGCGCGCTGCAAGCGGAACTGGAGCAGGTGGAGAAGGATCTGGCGGTAGGCTACGCGCGCTGGGAAGTACTCGAATCCTCGGGAAACTGAAAACCGCCGCTCACGGGTCAGAAACCCGTTTCGCTAGAAACCCCTGTTCAGGCAACAGGCAACGATTCGCCGCAGTCTGCAGATGACGCCATTGCGGCCGGACTCACCGCTCAGCCTGCAAAGCCGTGGCCAGTCGAGAACCTGCAGGACGGCGGCTTCGAGCAACGGTCGGTCCGACTGCGGTAGCGGCCCCGGACACGCAGCGTCGGCATCCAGCCAGCGTCGGAGCGCCGGCAGGGCGAGTTCGAAGGGGCGCTGGGCGTGGGCAAAGGCGCGTACCGAGTCCAAGTCCGAGTCGCCGGACCGGTGCGCGGAGATCGCGGAGGGGAAGCATCGACGCACGGTTTCGGCGGTCGCGGGCTCCAGCGCGGACAGAGCGCCCTCCCGCCAGACCGGCCAGTCGGCCGCCACTTCCCGCCGCAATCGGTCCAGCCTTGCGCGCGCCGTGCGGTTCAGCCCCTTGCCCACCACAGCCGCGTGGAAACCGCTGGTACTCTCGCGCCGGAACCCGACGCGTACCAGGTCGAACCCACACTGTCGCCAGAAATGGAGAAGCTCCGGGGTGACGCCGAAACTGGCGCCCAGAAGACCGTAGCCCTGCCGGCGGGCATATGCCTCGGCAGCGCCCAACAGCCGATGGCCCAGGCCCCGACGTTGCCAGTCCGGGTGCACGGCGATTCGGGTCAGCCGCAAGGCCGGAAGCGCCGCCAGGGAAAGGTCGCCGTGGGCCGCGAGCACGCAGGGGAGGAAACGACCGTGCGGGCGCCGTTCACCCGCCCAGACCGAGCGCGCGTCAGGCCCGGACAGGCCGGGCTCGGCCAACGCCAGAACCACTCCAAGCAGCGCGCGCTCCGGGCCTCGGAGCAGGCCGACGGCAAGATTTGGATCATCCAGCCATCGCTGCAGGTCGGAGGGCCGCGTGCGGTAATGCGCGTCGGAGAGGAGACCCACGAGGTCCGCCAGTTCGGACTCATGCCGTGCCAGAAACGCTCCGGTTCTCCACTGCACGCGCGCGCCGAGGCGCTCGAAATCCGCAATGCGACCCGGCGCGCGCCCGGCCTCGGCCTCCAGCAGAAACAGCCGATTGACCCAGTCCTCGACCGGATCGTTCGGCATCCAGCGCAGCGGACGATGCAAACGGTATTCGCGGGGCACAACGCCGCGCGCTAGAAGACCTTTCAGAAAGCGCAGGTGGAACCCCTTGCCGCTGCCTTCGAAACCGGTCGTGGTCGTCGCGAAAATGGTACGTGGTGCGTGCGCGGCCAACGCCAGGAGTTGGTGCACCGGAAGGGCCGCGGCTTCGTCCACGACAAGCACCTGCGGTGGGGCAGAGGCCAGAATCCGCTCTGGCGCGCGATACAGGTCGGCACCGAGGATCGGCCGCGTGCGGGCCGGTTGGATCTGGCCCATCAGCGCCTGAATCGCGGCAGGGTTCGGGGCCGTGACTGCCACCGTGGCGGTGTCCGTTTCCAGCCAGTGCCGCACCCAGGCGCCGAGAAGGGTGGATTTACCGCGTCCTCTGGGCGCCGTCAGCAGGACACAACTTCCTTCCTGGCGTGCAGGCAGGTCCGTGACTTGCCGAAAGATCGCGCGCTGTCCGGCGTTCAGATGAATCCGCGCGGGATCCCGGACCCTGCCCGGCATGGGCAAGGTATCGCTCTCCGGTCGCCAACAGGCGTGAGGTTCATGAAGAAACCGCTGCCAGCGCCGGCCGAAGGGCGAAGCGGTCGGGGCCGCAACCAGCAACAGCAGAACACCTCCGCCGCGAACGAGACCGGCCACGGTCGCAAGCGCGTCGGCCGCCGGCTCCGCGCCGGTCACGAACACCGCGGCGGCGAGTTCACGTCCCAGCCAATGTGGCGCCTGGGCGGGCCGGGCTCCGGGGAGCCTCTCGGGGACCACGGGTCCGAACCAGGCCACGTCGCCATGAGAACGCGCCTGGTCCAACCATTGCTCGACACGGTGACGCGCGCACGCCGAGTCCCGCACAACGATCAGACGGCGCGCGAGATCTGACTTCCGGGCAAGCAAGGCGGACATGTTTCCTGAGACTCGTTCGAAACCGGGGTGTTGCCCGGTATACCACTTTAACGACACCTTGCGGAATCGGATGTTAGGGACCCTCCCACTAGCGGATCACCGGGCGCTCCGGCCATCCGAAATCACCCCACAACGGCCGCGCGACGCGCTCTGAACTTTTGTTGGTATTCCTGCGGCCTCCCGCGTATAGTCGGGCGTGTGGACGGATTTGCTCGTACAGTTGCTTGTATTGAACTGTGGCTGCAGAAACGCTCACGTTCTATTTTCTCTTATGTAACGAGGTTCAAGGTTGTGAATACTGGTGTCGTGAAGTGGTTCAATGAGAGCAAAGGGTTCGGGTTCATCACTCCTGACGATGGTGGAAAAGATGTATTCGTGCATTTCTCCGCAATCGACGGAAGCGGTTTCAAGACCCTGGCCGAAGGCCAGAAAGTCTCTTTCGAGATTCAGCAGACCCCGAAGGGCTTGGCTGCCGGTGCAGTAAAGGCCATCTAAAGGTACTGCCGGGTTGGTGGGAGTACCCCCAACCGATGAGGCCGCTCCCCGGAGCGGCCTTTTTTTTGGCCTGATGGCCCAAAAAAACGGGCCGGGTCGCGGCGAATTCCGCGTCCCGGCCCAGTTCAGAGCCGAAGTCTGCCTGCAGACCTGGGCTTACAGGCTGTAGTACATATCGAACTCGACCGGATGCGTGGTCATGCGGATCCGCGTGACCTCCTCCATCTTCAGACTGATGTACGCATCGATCATGTCATCGGTGAACACGCCGCCCGCTGTCAGGAACCCGCGGTCCTTGTCGAGTTCTTCGAGCGCCTGGTCGAGAGCGTGGCAGACTTGAGGAATGTTTTTCTCCTCTTCCGGCGGCAGGTCGTACAGGTTCTTGTCCATCGCGTCGCCGGGGTGAATCTTGTTCAGGATGCCGTCGATCCCGGCCATCAGCATCGCGGAGAACGCGAGGTAGGGATTCGCGGTGGAATCCGGGAAGCGCACTTCGATACGGCGCGCCTTCGGGCTCATCACGAAGGGAATTCGGATGGAGGCGGAACGGTTACGTGCCGAGTACGCCAGCATCACGGGGGCCTCGAAACCAGGCACCAATCGCTTGTAGCTGTTGGTCGAGGCGTTGGTGAAGGCGTTCAGCGCGCGCGCGTGCTTGATGATGCCGCCGATGTAGTACAGCGCGGTCTCGGACAAACCGCCGTAGAGATCGCCACTGAACAGGTTCGAACCATCCTTGGAAATCGACATGTGCACGTGCATACCCGACCCGTTGTCGCCGACGATCGGCTTGGGCATGAACGTGGCGGTTTTCCCATGCGCATGGGCGACGTTCTGGATCACGTACTTGAGAATCTGGACCTCGTCGGCCTTGCGTACCAGCGACGCGGCGCCCACACCGATTTCGCACTGACCCGCAGTCGCGACTTCATGGTGATGCACCTCGGTGTGCAGCCCCATTTCGGTCATCACTTCACACATCGTGGAACGGATATCGTGCAGAGAGTCGACCGGCGGGACGGGGAAATAGCCGCCCTTCACGGTCGGGCGGTGGCCGATGTTGCCATCCTCGTAAACACGCTCGGAATTCCAGGAGGCCTCGTCGGAATCCACGCGGCAGTAGGAACCGGAGAGCGAGGAGCCCCACTTCACATCGTCGAATACAAAGAATTCGTTCTCCGGGCCGAACAGTGCGCCGTCGGCGATGCCGGTGGACGCCAGATAGGCCTCGGCGCGCTTGCCCAGTGACCGCGGGCAGCGATCATAACCCTGCATGGTTGCGGGTTCGACCACGTCGCAACGCAGAATGAGGGTCAAATCCTCGAAAAAGGGATCCAGCACCGCGGAATCGGCATCCGGCATCAGGATCATGTCAGACTCGTTGATCCCCTTCCAGCCTGCGATCGAGGAACCGTCGAACATCTTGCCGTCTTCGAAGGTTCCTTCTTCAATTTCGTGGGCCGGGACAGTGACGTGCTGCTCCTTACCCTTGCTGTCGGTGAACCGGAAGTCGATGAACCTGACCTCCTTTTCCTGGATGGTTTTCAGCACGTCGGCTGCGGACATGGGTGATCTCCTTGTGATGTGGATTTGAATGGCCTGAAGTGACGCTGGACTTTCGACTGGCGCGGCGGGCTCGAAGCCACCCCCAGCAAAAGTCCTCCCGTTACCCTTAAGCAGGGTTTGTGCCAGCCTGCGTCGATGCTACGAATGCGCGTATTGGTGCAAACCCCGAACATCGTGTCGCATTTCTCGCCCCATTTCAGGTCGAAAATAGCACCTCTTCGGGGCATTTTCAGCCTAGGAATGCACATTTTTGGTGCGCCCACGGTATAGAATGAGGACCTCGCCCAACGCCTCTTCGAGACCCGGGAATGCGCGGACGCGGTCGGCGAGCTCCGCCGCCCGGCGGTTCAGCTGGACGCCCGAATCTCCATCGTCCAGTCGCAGAACGACGGTGATGTGTACACATCCCCCGAGGTAGTGCAGCGCCACCTGCTCGATCGACGCCAGTTCGGGTTCTTCCGCCCAGGCCCGGCGTATGTGCTCGGTGACCGCGGGACGCAACGGCAACCCGGAGGTACGCAACTGCTCCTCATCATTTTCAGGATCGACGTGAACCGTCACGTCGCGCAGATTGGGCGTACTCCGGATGACGGCACGGTACACCTCGTCCGCGATCTGGTGCCCCTCTGACACCGAGATCCGTGGCGCAACCTGAATGTGCACGTCCGCCGCCGCCTCGTTGCCCAGCTTGCGCGTGCGGAGCATATGCGCACTCTTCACCCCCGGAACAGCGACGATCGCCGCGCGGATTGCGTCGACCTGTTCCGGTTCCAGCGCCGTATCGATCAGTTCGGCCGCGCTCGTGAACATCAACCGCCAGGCCATGTGGAGAATGAACATGGCCACCACCAGCGCCGCCGCCGCGTCCAGCCACGGCCACCCGGCCACCGCTCCGCCAATGCCCACGAGGACCACGAGGGACGAGATCGCATCCGAGCGGTGATGCCATGCATTCGCCTGCAGCAGCGGCGAGCCGATTCTGCGCGCGACCCGCGTGGTGTACTGGTAGAGACCCTCCTTGGCCACCACCGTGAGGAGCGCGAAGATCAGGGCGGCGGGAGCCGGCCCTGCAAGCGTCTCCCAGGCCAGCAGCCGTTGCCCGGCCGCCCACGCGATCGCCAGGGCCGCGAAGGACAGCAGCAGGCCGATGATGATCGTCGCGAGCGTCTCTATACGCCCGTGCCCGTAGGGATGGTCCTGATCCGGGGACGCCGATGCCTTGCTGGCCGCGAACAGAACCACGCCGTCGCTGACCAGGTCGGAAAGGGTATGCACACCGTCCGCGATCAGCGCCTGGGACTGGAACAACCAGCCCGTCAGGATCTGGGTCGCGGCCAGCATGGAATTCACTACCGCGGCAATCACGGTGACCAGCCGCGTCTCGCGATAGCGAGCCTTACGGGACATGGGCTCGGTTTCCCCGGGGTTCTCGATCAGCGACTGCTTGCCAGCGTCATGCATTTTTTAATCCGCAGATGGACCGTAAACGCCGGCCATTATCCAAACACAGCAATCTCTCACGGCCCTTGCGGCCGAACGAGTCCCATTGTAGACAGGGTCTGGAACCCTGTCGCTGCCGGGTCACGACAGCCCGGTGGCCGCGGACCCCGGCCGGAAGATATACTTCCGCCTTTTCCCTGCGATTCAGGCACATCATGCATCAGTCCCGGGTGAACTTTCAGGACCTCATACGGCAATTGCAGGAATACTGGGCCGCACAAGGTTGTGTGCTGCTGCAGCCCTACGACATGGAAATGGGGGCGGGCACCTTCCACCCGGCCACGTTCCTGCGTTCCATCGGCCCCGAGCCCTGGCGTACCGCCTACGTACAGCCCTCGCGGCGTCCCACCGACGGCCGCTACGGGGAGAACCCGAACCGGCTGCAGCACTATTACCAGTTCCAGGTGCTGCTGAAACCCTCGCCCCCGGAGATCCAGGACCTCTACCTCGGTTCGCTGCGTCAACTGGGCTTTGACCCCACCGTTCACGACATCCGTTTCGTCGAGGACAACTGGGAATCGCCAACCCTGGGCGCCTGGGGTCTCGGCTGGGAGGTCTGGCTGAACGGCATGGAAGTCACCCAGTTCACCTATTTCCAGCAGGTAGGCGGGCTGGACTGCCGCCCGGTTTCCGGCGAGATCACCTATGGTCTGGAACGGCTGGCGATGTACCTGCAGGGCGTCGACAGCGTGTTCGACCTGGTCTGGACCGAAGCGCCGGACGGTACCGTGGTGACCTATGGCGATGTCTACCACCAGAACGAGGTGGAACAGTCGACCTACAACTTCGAACACGCGGACCGGGATTCGCTGTCCACAGCCTTCGATACCCACGCGGCCGAGAGCGAGCGCCTGATCGCGCTGGGTCTGCCGCTTCCAGCCTATGAACAGGTGCTGCGCGCCTCGCACAGTTTCAACCTGCTGGATGCGCGCGGCGCAATCTCGGTGACCGAGCGACAGCGTTACATCCTGCGTGTGCGGGAGCTGGCCCGGGCCGTTGCCGCCGCGTATTACGAAAGCCGTGAACGCCTGGGTTTCCCGATGCTCACACGGGCGGGCCAAGCTGCCTGACACCTGCCGACCCGGGACATGCCACTCCGGATTCCGAACCGCACCGCACGACCCGAATGGACACCCGAATGGACGATCTGCACCCCCTTTTGTTCGAACTCGGCATGGAGGAACTGCCGCCGAAGGCGCTGCTGTCCCTGCGCGACGCGCTGCGTGACGGCTGCCTTCGACGCCTGCGCGAGGCCGGGATCGAACCCTCCGGTGTGCGCGCGTTCGCCACGCCGCGGCGACTGGGCCTGTTACTCGAAGGCATCCCAGCGCGCCAACCCGACCAGGTGCAGGAACGGCGCGGGCCGGCGGTCAGCGCCGCGTTCGACGACCACGGGGCCCCCAGTCGGGCGGCCGAAGGATTCGCGCGCTCCTGCGGGGTTGCGCTCGAGGCTCTCGAGCGCGAGCAGACCGACAAGGGCGAATACCTGGTCTTCCGGGAAACGCGTCCCGGTGCGCCCTTGGAGGCACTGCTACCGGATGTCTTCGCCGCCGCGCTGGCGGGCCTGCCGACCCCGAAGCGCATGCGCTGGGGCACGGGCGATGTCGAGTTCGTGCGCCCGGTGCACTGGCTGGTCGTGCTGCACGGCGACCGGGTGGTGGAGATGGCACTGCTCGGTCTGCGCAGCGGACGGACGACGCGCGGGCACCGCTTCCATTGCACGCAGCCCATCGAACTCGCCAGCGCCCACGACTACGCCGAGGCACTCGAACACGAGGGTACGGTGGTCGCTTCCTTCGAGCGGCGCCGCGAGTTCATCGCCGGGCAGATCCGCTCCGAGGCCGCAGCCGCGGGGGGCGAGGCACTGGTCGACCCGGATCTGCTCAACGAGGTCACCGCGCTGGTCGAATGGCCCGTGGCGCTGACCGGCAGCTTCGATCCCCGCTTCCTCGAGGTACCGCAGGAAGCGCTGATCTCGACGATGCAGGACAACCAGAAGTATTTCCCACTGGTCGGCCCGGACGGCCGGATGCTTCCCCGATTCGTGCTCATCAGTAACATCCGGTCCCGGCATCCGGAATCGGTTCGTGGCGGCAACGAGCGGGTGCTGCGCCCGCGCTTCGCCGACGCCGAATTCTTCTGGGAACAGGACCGGCGCGAGACCCTCGCCAGTCGTCAGCCCTGGCTCGAGGGCGTCGTGTTCGAACGCCGCCTGGGCACCCTGGCGGACAAGTCGACCCGGCTCGCCCGGCTGATGACCCGCCTGGCCGAGCCGATGGCGCTGGACCCGGAACTCGCGCAGCGCGCGGCGCAGCTCTGCAAGTGCGACCTGGGCACCCGCATGGTGTTCGAGTTCCCGGAACTGCAGGGCACCATGGGCCGCTATTACGCACGGCACGACGGTGAGCCGGAGGCGCTGGCACTCGCGATGGAACAGCATTATTGGCCGCGCCAGGCCGGTGGCGGGCTGCCCGAGGGGCCGCTTGCGCAAGCGCTGGCGCTGGCCGATCGCCTGGATTCCCTGTTGGGAATCTTCGCCATCGGCAAGGAACCCACCGGGGCCAAGGATCCATTTGCCCTGCGCCGCGCTGCACTCGGCCTGCTCCGCATCCTGGTGGAGAAGGAACTGCCGCTGGAGCTGACACCGCTGCTGCGGGCCGCTGCGGACGCCGTGGCGGACAAGGTTCCCGACGCTGCGGACGCCGTACCGCGCGTGGGCGCCTACATTCTGGAGCGCCTGCGCGGCTATCTGCTGGATCAGGGCATGGCCGCGGAGGTCTTCGAGGCGGTCGCGGCGGTCAGCCCGGATGCGCCGCTGGACTTCGTGCGCCGCGCACGGGCCGTACAGCAGTTCCGGCAACGGCCCGAGGCCGAGGCGCTCGCGGCTGCCAACAAGCGCATACAGAACCTGCTGCGCAAGGCGGAACAACCCACTCCCGACACGATTGACGAGGCGCTGCTGCACGTACCCGCAGAGCAACTGCTCCTGGAGTCGCTGCAGGCGATCGAACCGCGTGTTCAGTCGGCGGTGGCGGAGGGCGACTACGTGCTTGCGATGGAAGAACTCGCCACGCTGCATGCCCCGGTGGATGCGTTTTTCACCGATGTCATGGTGATGGTCGAGGAGCCGGCACTGCGTGCCAACCGTCTCGCGCTGCTGGGGCGGCTGGCCGCCCGTTTCGATTCCGTGGCGGATATCTCGCGGCTGGCGACAGGCTGAGACGACCCGGTCGACACCGGATCCGGCATTCCCGCTGGTAACGTGAAAATCAGCCACGGACAAACACGGACATCACGGAAAATGAAGGCACTCAAAGTCTTTTCCGTGTGTTTCCGGGGCTCATCTTGGCATCGTCAGGGGTGGCGCAGAACCATGACAGCGAGCGAAAAAATACAGCCACGGAAGACCACAGAAGAGCACGGACAGACCGTTGAACGAACTTCTGTTTCCGTGTGTGTCCGTGTTCTTCCGAGGCTCGTTTTTCTGCATTGCCCGGTCAGCACGGAACCTTCGTTCTTCTGGAGGCGGTCGTGATGCTTCCGAAACTGCGAGCGATCCTGTTCTGGGTGGGTTTCGCGGGCTCCACCGTGGTATTCGGTCTGCTGGTCGCTCCGCTGATGCTGCCCTTCGGCTGGCATGGCCGCTACCGGGTGCTGTCGCAATGGACCCGTTTCAACGTCTGGTGGCTCCGCATCACCTGTGGCCTGCAGCATCGGGTTCATGGGGCCAAGCATCTGCTGCAGCCCGAGGCGGCGATCGTGATGGCCAAGCACCAATCCGCCTGGGAAACGATCGCGTTGCAGCAGATCCTGCCACCCCAGGTCTGGGTGCTGAAAAAGGAATTGATGCGCATCCCCTTCTTCGGCTGGGCCATCGGCATGGTCGAGCCGGTGCCGCTCGACCGCAAGGCGGGACGGCGGGCGCTGGATGAACTGGTCAAGGCCGGAACGGATCGGCTGGAACGCGGCCTCTGGGTGGTGATGTTTCCCGAGGGAACGCGGGTGGCACCCGGCGAACGGGGCAAATACCGCATTGGCGGAGCGGTGCTCGCGGCGAAGAGCGGGCATCCGATCGTACCGGTTGCACATAACAGCGGCAGCTTCTGGCCCCGCCGCAGCCTGGC
>SLNI01000185.1 GCA_007133115.1 Thioalkalivibrio sp.
GGAGCGGCCACACCTCGTCAAGATCTTTGATCCGAACAACCTCGGGTCGAGTTGCGGCTCATCGGGTCTGCGTGTGTTACCGGGTTGGGTCCTGTCGCTGGATCCGCCGGTCAATCTCCAGAATGCCATGCCGCAGACGGGAAGCCGCAGACGCTGGTGGCACCAGATCTTTCCCCGCTGATTCAGCAAACAGCTACCCGCTTCGGGCCGGGGACGCCGTCGAGGCCTTCATGTTGAATCTTGAAGGCTTATATAAAATACAAATAAATTAGGTATTTATGATGCGTTCATAACGTATTTTATGTGACTGGCCGGGAGGTCACGCCGGGTCGAGTCGGCGCAGACAGTCGAGATAGGCCTGTTCGTCGGGCATGCGTCCGGCTCGCTGCGCTTCCCAGAGCGCACTGCCCAGGCATTCCAGCATCTGGTGTTCCGCCTCGAGTGCCCCCATCCGCAGACTGAGTTGGCGGTGGAGGTCCCGTATGCCGGGTGGCCGATCGGTCGCCGCCTGTTCGCGGAGACTGAGATGCATCGCCATGTGCAGGAAAGGATTGCTCTGACCGCCTTCGGGCGAAAAGTCTGCAGTCAGCGCACGCTCCCGATCGGCGAGCAGACCATGGTATTCCGGATGCTCGGTGATCACGGCCGCCAGCTGTGCCTCCAGGCCGTCCAGCGCTTGCCCGGTGCGCGCCTTTTCCCAGGCGTCGATGAACTGCGCGCGCAGCTGGTCGCGGTCACCGAACATGGTTCGTCGCTGGTGTGGTGGAGGGGCTGGGCGTCTTGTGCCGGTAGTCGCAGAGATCGGCAATCGGGCACTCGGGGCACCGGGGGCTGCGTGCCCGGCATACGTAACGCCCATGGAGGATCAACCAGTGATGGGCGTCCTTGCGGAATTCCTCGGGCGTGGAGCGCACGAGCTTGCGCTCCACCTCCAGAGGGGTTTTTCCGGGTGCCAGTCCGGTACGATTCGATACCCGGAAGATGTGGGTGTCCACCGCAATGGTGGGTTCGCCGAACGCGGTGTTCAGGATCACGTTGGCGGTCTTGCGTCCCACCCCGGGCAGGGCCTCGAGTGCGGCGCGGTCCCTGGGCACCTGGCTCCCGTGTTCCCCCACGAGCATCTCGCAGGTCCTGAGGATGTTGGCCGCCTTGCTGTTGAACAGACCGATGGTGCGGATCCGGGATTTCAGTCCATCGAGTCCGAGGTCGAGGATGGCCTCCGGGGTGTCGGCTGCCGCGAACAGGCCGCGGGTCGCGCGGTTGACGCCGACGTCGGTGGCCTGGGCGGACAGGATGACCGCCACCAGCAGTTCGAACGGGGTGCGGTACTCGAGCTCGGTCGTCGGGGCGGGATCAAGTGCCCGCAGACGCTCGAAGATCGTTCGACGTTTCGCTGCGTTCATCGCGTTGCCCGGACCTGCGACCCGAATCCCACTCCGGGGTCGCAGAACGGTGCGCCGGCTCAGACGTGCCGGAAAAGACCGACATCCGGTGATGGCTGACGGGGATTGGTCTTCGCTTCTTCGCGGAGTCCATCCAGCAGTGCCTTGTGGTCCTCTTCCAGCTTGTGCATCGCATCCGTGTCGAGCTTCGGAAGGATCACGTTCGCCACGAACGATCCAAGCTCGTCCATGGCGACGGGCCAGAACTTGTCGTTCAGATGAAAGGAGTGTCGGGCGTGGGTACCCATGGGATAGCTGTGAAAGCGCACGCCCATGGTGGCGGAGAGATCGGAATCTCCGGCCACGAAATCCTTCGCAAACCCGTACCACCACTCGTAATATTTTTCCTGCATTTCATTGTTGAAACCATTGTTTTCAAAAAATGCAGCAAGGGTTCCGCGGGGCGCCAACCCATAGCGTGTTCCGCGTTTTCCGGCAAAAGGGAAATGTCCGGCCATGCCTGTCTCCTGTACGTGGAATCGGTGCGGACGCAGCCGCATCGGAATATCGAAAGATCCTTATCTTACGGCCGCGCGGCCCAGTTCGCAGCCATGACCTTATTGTCCGTTGGGAAGGCCCGGAAAACAGGGTGTGGAATCAGGACGAAGCGGGCTGCGGTTCGGCGATCGGAGAGGCCACGTGTCTGCGCTCGGTCCGGGCATCGATCAGGTTCTTGAGGGCGATCAGCAAACCCATCGCCATGAAAGCCCCGGGCGGCAACACGGCCAGGAGAAACCCGTATTCCTGCGGGAACAGTTCGATGCGCAGGTCCCGTCCCCATTCCCCGAAAAGCAGATGGGCGTTGTCGAACAGGCTCCCTTGCCCGACCACCTCGCGGAGCGCCCCGATGGCAACCAGCACCCCGGTGAACCCCACTCCCATCGCCAGTCCGTCCAGTGCGGCGCGCGGGACCGTATTGCGGGAAGCGAACGCCTCGGCGCGCCCGATGATCGCGCAGTTGGTCACGATCAGGGGGATGAAGATGCCGAGTACGAGATACAGGCCATGGAACCAGGCATTCATCACCAGCTCGATCATGGTGACCACGGAGGCGATGATGAGCACGTAGACCGGGATGCGGATCTCCGGGCGTACATGTTCCCGCAACAGCGACACCAGCGAATTCGAAAGGACGAGCGTGGCGATGGTGGCGATCCCGAGCCCCAGCGCGTTGACCACGGTGCCGGAGATGGCCAGCAGCGGACAGAGTCCCAGCAGCTGCACCAGCCCGGGGTTGTTGGTCCAGAGTCCTTCCCGCAGGATGTCGGTATAACTGTTGTTCATGGTTCCTCCTCGATCGCCACCGGGGAGTCCGGGGCCTCCGGGATTTCCTCGATATCCGGGACCGCACCGGGAACGGCACCGCGGGGCGTGACGAACTCACTTTCCAGGGGTGGAAGCGGCTGGATCTGTGTATCGCCGTCGGCCTCGGGAGGGGGCGTTGCCAGCAGCTCCTCCGCATGATCGCGAAAATACACCAA
>SLNI01000283.1 GCA_007133115.1 Thioalkalivibrio sp.
GCGCGCAGGTGAGCAATCAGATCGATCTGCCGGGTATGCAGATCCCGCGCCAGTGACATCAGGCCGGCACGCTCGTCCTGCTGCCGCGCCAGGAGCCACTCCGGCGCCTCCCGGGGCAGGGTCAAAGACATTTCGATCAGCTTGCGCATGCGTGCCGCACCCGCTTCCTCTGCCGCCAGCGCAAGCTCCACCCCGAACACCTGCAGGTCACGGATTTCGCCCAGAAGATCCTGGAGCACCTTCAATTCGGAAACCAGCACTCCGGCCTGCGGGAACACTGCGGTGAGGGGTTCCAGAAGATACCGAAGACGCTTTCCGCTGATTCGGGCCCGATGCAGAGGTTCCTCCGAAGAATCGGCGCGGATCTGTGCGCAGCGCAGGGAAAAATCGCCGGACACCTCGAGCAGCAGGCCCGCCGTCACTTCCGCGAAGCTCAGCTCGGGGTCGTCCCGCTTGGCCTTCAACCGCGCGTGCAGGGGCTTGTGCACCAGCAGGAAGCGTTCCGCCAGGTTTTCCTCGAGCTGGTCGTACTCCTCCCGCAACCGCCGTTCCAGCCGATCCTGCAACCAGTCGAACCCGGGTTGCTGATGGGGCCGGGGATCCACCCTGCGCTGGGACAGGCGCTGGAGCTGTACCTCGGTATCCCGCGCCGCCCCGGTGGCGTCCACCACGGCCTTCAACCGGCGCCGCAGTTTCGGGGTCACGACCTCGACGAGATAGGGGCGGTAGGCGCGCTCGATGCTGCGCGCACGCCGCACCGCCACCCGGAACTCATGGATCGCCTCGGGATCCTTCAGGTCGCCGACCAGAGCCTGTGCGGCGGCGAGGCGCTTGCGCATCAGAAGACGTGCAATGCGCGCCACCGGTTGGTGCAGATGAGAATGCTTGATGGTCAGGGCCTTGCTCGCCATGGTCTGAGCCTAACCGAGGTTGCATGACGCCTGCCACCTCGCGCAGAGAACTCCATTCCACCCAGATCAGCACTTGGGCCGACTTGAATCCGAGCCCAGTCGATAGGGTCCGGGGACACCACCGGGTCGGGTTCGGAACATGCGCATGGTCCACAGGTACTGTGCCGGGGCTTCAGCTACGCATGCCTCGATCGCCGCGTTCATCGCCCGCGTATCTGCCGTCTCGTCGCCGCTCGGGTAAGCTTCTAGGGGTGGCCACAGCTTCACCACGTAGCGATCCGTGTCGCGGTCGTAATAGGTGCAAGTCGGCAAAACACCGGCCCCGGTGATGCGCACCAAGCGCGCAAGGGAAGTCAGGGTCGCCTTCGGCACACCGAAAAAAGTCACGAAGATCGCGCCTTCCTTCCCGAGATCCTCGTCAGGGAGGTAGTAAAAAGATCGTCCCTTGCGCATCTCGCGGATCACAGGCCGCAAACCCTGTGCACGCGAAAAAATGTCTGCTCGATAGCGGGTGCGCGAGCGCTGATTGATCCATTCCACCACCGGGTTGCGCATCGGTTTCGCAAACGACACGCCGTCGATCAGCCGGCTCAGGCGCACGCCACCATGGTCCAAAGACAGGAAATGCGGCGCCAGAATGATCGCGGGACGCCCCTCGGCCTCCATGCGCCGGTAATGCTCTGCACCCTGCACATGAATCAATCGCTCAAGGGTTTTCGTGGAACCGAACCAGAGCACCCCGTAATCCAGCAGGCATTGCGCGGCACATCGGAAGTGCTCGCGAAGCAACGCCTCGCGGCGCTCTTCCGTATCCTCGGGGAAGCACCACCGGAGATTGATCTCGGCGAAGTGGCGCCGCTTCGGTGACCCCTGCCGGAGCAGCCATGCAAGAACCGGCGCGAGCGCCTTTGTCGCAGAACGCGGCAGAAGTTGCAGCAGCCAGAGCAGCCCCAGACCGAGCCAGGTTCCCCAGTAGCGGGGCGCGAAATAGGTCGGCGAGAGCTTGGGCCGTTGCGGTTCAGCACCCGTTGCATCCGCAGGCTGGGTCGGATTCATACGTCGGATGGATGTTCGCCCCGTTGCTTGCGGGCCCGTTTTGCATACACCTCCATCTCCTTGACCGCCTGCAGATCACCCTTGGTCGAGGCGACTTGAATCCCCTTGGCGCAGACCTCCAGCACCCGTTGCGGTTCGTCGATGGCCAGCAGGCTTTTCGCCAGCAGTTTCCAGGCGGCCGAGTAGCTGGCGTCCAGCTCGAGCGCGTGTTCGAGATGCCCGATGGCGTCTTCCATCCGTCCGTCACCGACCAGCGCATTGGCCAGCGCAAGCCGCAGCATGGCGGAGTCCTGTCCAGACTCGAGCATCGCTTCGAAGCGGGCGATCATTTCGGACATCGACAGACCCTGGCAATCGTGACGGCCGCGAGATTAGCACGGGCGGGCATGCGTTCCGACCCCGTGCCTGGTCCACTAGCCCGCTCAGAAAAACCGCGGCCCCGGCTGGAACAGCCGTTGTACAGCCTTGACCTTGCCTCGATCAGTCAGAAACAGGATCACGTGATCCCCCACCTCGATCACCGTATCGTGGCGGGGAATGAGCACCTCGCGCTCGCGCACGATCGCGCCGATGCTGGTGCCCTCGGGCAGATGGAGCGCGTCCACGCGGCGCCCCACCACCCGGGACGTGCGCGCATCCCCGGCGACGATGGTCTCGATCGCCTCCGCTGCGCCGCGCCGCAGGCTGTGCACCGTCGCGGTCCCCCCTTCGCGAACCCGTGCCAGCAGCACCCCGATGGTCGCCTGCTGCGGCGACAACGCGATGTCGATGGTCCCGTCCTGCATCAGGTCCACATATTCCGTCTTGTTGATCAGCGCCATCACCTTGCGCACACCCCGACGCTTGGCCAGCATCGCGGCGAAGATGTTGGCCTGGTCGTCGTTGGTCACGGCACAGAACACGTCGCATTCGCGGATGCCCGCCCGATCCAGAAAGCGATCGTCGGCGCTGTCCCCGACCAGCACCTCGGTCTCCTGCGACAGTTCCCGTTCCAGGAACTCGGCTCGAAGTGGGTCACGCTCGATGACCTTGACCTCGTAGCGATCCACGAGAGCCTCCGCCAGCCGGCGCCCGATGTTGCCACCCCCGGCGATCAGGATGCGCTTGTAGGGCTTCTCCAGCCTGCGCAGTTCCGAGGTCACTGCGCGGATATTCTTCTTCGCCGCAACGAAGAACACTTCGTCATCGGCTTCGATCACGGTGTGGCCCTCGGGCATGATCGTATGGTTGCGCCGAAAGATGGCCGCCACTCGGGTCTGGATACCCGGCATATCCGTTTTCAGATTGCGCAGTTCATGGCCGACCAGCGGCCCGCCATAGTAGGCCCGAACCCCCACCAGAGACACCAGTCCATCGGCAAAGTCCAGCACCTGCAACGCCCCGGGATGCTCCACCAGCCGCTGAATCTGGCTGGTGACGATGGCCTCGGGCGAAATCAGCAGGTCGATGGGGATCGCATCGGGCGCGAACAGCGCGGGGTTCTCGTGGTAACTGCGTTCGCGCACCCGGGCGATCTTGGTTCCGATGCCGAACAGGGTCGAGCCGATCTGACAGGCCAGCATGTTGACCTCGTCGAGGTCCGTGACCGCGATCAGCATCTCGGCCTCCCGCGCGCCGGCGGCCTCCAGTACACCGGGATGGCTGCCAAAACCATTCACGGTCCGGATGTCGAGATGGCTCTCCAGGGCTTCGAGACAGTCCCTGCGGGTGTCGACGACCGTGACGTTGTGTCCGTCACCACTCAGAGCGGCAGCCAGGGATTGCCCGACCTGTCCGGCACCGACAATCAGGATGCGTTTCATTCGCTCAGCCGTCGATCTTCAGCTTTTTCGGATCGATCCCAAGCGTCTTGAACTTGCGGTACAGATGGGTTCTTTCCAGCCCGACCCGTTCCGCAAGCCGGGTCATGTTGCCTTCGCTGCGTTCCAACTGGTGGATCAGATATTGGCGTTCGAACTGCTCGCGGGCCTCACGCAGCGGCAGATCCGGATAAAGGCTCAACTCGTCCATCTCGGCTTCTCCCGGCGCCTGTCCGGAGAGGGTTCGCTCGACCTCTTCCCGGGTCACCTCATCACCGGTTCCCAGGATCATCAGTCGCTGCACGAAATTGCGCAGCTCGCGCACGTTTCCCGGCCACTGATAGCGGCGCAGAAGATCGAGCGCCCGGGGTTGGAAGTGGCGCGCCGGCAGTCCGTCCTGTTGCCGAAGATGGTTCATGTGGTAACTCAGCAGCGCAGGGATGTCCTCCGAATGCTCACGCAATGGGGGGACCCTCAACGGCAGCACGTTCAGCCGGTAGTAGAGATCCTCTCGGAAACGGCCCTGGCTGACGGCGCCAGGAAGGTCTGCCCGGGTCGCGGCGATCACACGCACGTTGACCGTGATCGGCTGATTTCCCCCGATGCGCGTGATCCGTTGATTGTCCAGTGCATGCAACAACCGGCCCTGCGTCTGCAGATCCATCTCGGCCACTTCATCCAGGAACAGTACACCGCCGGCGGCCTGTTCCAGGAGTCCGAAGCGCACACGGTCGCCCTGTTCGGTTCCGAAAAGCTCGGCGATCGATTCCTCGCCCGAGAGCGAACCCACCGCGACCACGATGAACGGATTGTCACGTCGTGCGCTGCGCGCGTGCAGGTAGCGCGCAAAGGTCTGCTTGCCCACGCCGGCCTCGCCGGTGATGAGGACCCAGGTGTCGTGCTGGGCCATGCGCTGCACCTGGTCGCGCAGCCCGCTCATCACGGCGCTGTCCCCCACTGGCTCGGCCGTCGCAGAAACGAAACGCCGCAGCCCCTGGTTTTCCTGCTGCAGGCGCGCCGACTCGAGCGCGTTGTCCAGGGTGATCGTGAGCTTGTCGATGGACAGCGGCTTCTCGATGAAATCGTAGGCCCCCAGGCGGGTGGCGTCGACGGCCGTCTCGACGTTGCCATGACCCGAGATCATCACCACCGGACACGGCAGACTGCCGTCCTCGCTCCACTCCTTCAGCAGGCTGATCCCGTCGCCGTCCGGCATCCAGATGTCCAGCAGAATCAGATCAGGGCGGCGGCTGCGACGTGCGGTTTTCGCCTCGGCGACCGAACCCGCCAGCGCAACCTCGTAACCTTCGTCCTCCAGAACATCACGAAGGAGCCTCCGGATGTCAGGCTCGTCGTCCACTACCAGCACATAGGGTCCACTCATTCGCGCTCTTCTCCGACATCGCCAGTATCCACGCCGTGGCTGACCGGGATACGGATCACGAACACCGCGCCCCCACTTTCCTGATTATGGCATTCAATTATGCCGGCATGTTCCTCAACGATTTTCTGCGCAACGGCCAGGCCGAGCCCGGTGCCACGGGGCTTGTCGGTGGTGTAGGGCTCGAAGATGTGCTGGATGAATTCGGGCCGGATGCCGGGTCCGTTGTCCGCAACCCGCAGTTCCACGCGCCGGCCGTTGCCATCTTCCACGCTGTGCGTCGTGACCCGCACGACACCGTCGGGACGCCCCTGGACTGCCTCGATCGCATTCTTGATCAGATTGTGCATCAACTGCCGCAGACGACCGGCATCGGCCCGGATCAGGGGCAAGCCGGGCGCAGGATCGAGCAGAACCTCCACCGGCAGCGTCTCCCCGACGTACAGTTCGCAGACGTCGCTCAACAAGCGGTTCAGATCCAGTGGCACCAGTTCCAGACGAGGCGCCTGGGCATAATCCCGGAACGCGTTCACCAGGGTCTTCATGGCCTCGACCTGTTGCACGATCGTCGCGGTTGCACGGTCCAGCATCTCGCGGTCGGGGCCCTCGAGAGTCTTGCCCAGGCGGCGCGACAGGCGTTCGGCGGACAGCTGGATGGGCGTCAAGGGGTTCTTGATCTCGTGCGCAAGGCGTCGGGCGACCTCACCCCACGCCGCATCGCGCTGGGCACGCAGGAACTCGGTGACGTCGTCGAACACGATCGCGTGCAGACCGCGGTTGTTGCCCGATTCCTGCAACCAGACCGCTCGGGTCATCAACACCTTGCGCCCCGACCGGGTGAACACCACCACCTCGCGCGACCATTCTTCGTCCCCACCCAGCAGTGCGTCGCGGATGACCTCGAAGAACTGAGCCACCAGGGGGCAGTCTTCGTCGAACTCGAACAGAAACCGGTTGTGGCCCCGGCGCAGATCGCATTCGAGAATCTGGCAGGCGGCAGCGTTCGCGGTGCGCAGGCGCAGGCTGCCGTCCAGGGCGAGAACTCCGGACCTCAGGTGCTGGAGCACGCTCTCCAGGTACGCACGTTCGGCATCCAGCAGCCGGCGGTTGCGCTCCGCTTCGTGGCGTGCCTCGCTCAGGGTCCGGGTCATGGCGTTGAAGGAACGCACCAGGAATCCGAGTTCGTCGTCGCGGCTCACCGCCAGACGCGTACTGTAGTCACCCGAGGCCACCAGACGCGTGCCCTCGGCGAGATCCGTCACGGGACGTACGAGGCGCCGGGCCACCAGCAGCCCCGCCCAGAGCGCTGCCATCAGTGAAATCGCGAAGGCCAGCGACATGGTGAAAATGAAGCCCTGCTTGATCGGCCCGCGCAGATAGGCGAATTCACGGTAATCCACGAATGCGTCCTGCACGCGGATCGCCAGCGCGGTCATGCGCGGGTCCACCGGGTAGATCCCCTGCAGGATCCTGCTGTCCGCGCCCGGTCTGCGATCCCCTGCAGTCGCGACCACGCGGATCACCAGTGTTCCGTCTGCTTGTGGTTCCAGGCGTGTGAACGGCTGCCCGGGACTCATTCGCAACAGGATGTCGGGTCCAGGCGGGGATGGAAGCCTCCGGATCGGGCTATCGGTGCTGGACGCGATGATCCGGTTGTTCGGGCCAACCAGCGTGAGCTCCTGCGCGCCCACCTGGACACGAACATCATTCAGCGCCAGCGGGGCCAGTGCCTCTGAGATATCCCGGATCTGGCGCATGATCTCCTGGGTTTCGGCCGCCAGTTGCCGCACCCGCAGGTCCAGCGACGAACGGGAGAGTTCCAGGGCATCTTCCAGGGCGCTGTCCACCCGGATGTCAAACCATGAATCCACGCCCTCGTTGAGGAACTTGAAGGAGAAGTAGTACACCACCGTAACCGGCAGCACCGCGACGAGCATGAAGCCCGCAACCAACCGCAGCGTCAGGCGACTCCCGGGCACACCATCGCGAAACTGGGCGATCAGTCGCCCGAACTGATAGACGATCAGCGTCCCCAGAACCACCAGTACCAGGACATGGAACGCCAGCAGCCACAGGAAGAGCTGCTCGAAACGCGCAGAGTTCTGCGCCGCATCGCCCATCACCAGCAACGAGGCGAGCAGCAGCAGGAACAGGAGCACCATACCCAGCAGGCCCCAGGGCAGACGATTTATTCCAAAGGCCACCGATACCATCCGAATCGAGTCATGTAGGCACCCCGCAAGCGCGCATCCCATTGCAAAGGCAGCGGCAACGCGGCCTGATCCAGCAGCACCCGCCCGGCCAGACTGTAGCCCAGACCGGGGACCACCGTCCCTGGCTCCACCTCCAGCACGACCCGGCCCAGGCGCCGAGCCAGCATTTCGAGGCCGTCGCCCAGCGTGGGTGCCAGCTCGACCCTGCCCTGGTCGAGATCGGTGACCAGGTAATGTCGGCTCAGCGCGTAGTATTCGAGCCGCACGCGTCGGGCAGCGCTCGCGACCACGCGATCGGTGAAAACACCACGCTGCCGCTCCAGCCGGACTTCCACGCGAAAATCGAGTCCCACCCCGTTCGCCAACGCTTCGATCAGCACCTCCGGGAGATTCATCTCGAGATCGAGCCGCGCCAGCAGTCGATCATCATCTTCCCACAGGTGGTCTCCACGCTGTATCTCGCTGGGCAGTCCCGTCGCCGGCATCAGCAGCAGCGAGAGGAGCAGCGCCACCCCGGCCCATCGGCGCATCGGTTCACGCACCCCGGGTGAACAGCGCGTAATAGAAGCCGTCCATGCCTTCGCTCCCAAGAGGAATGCTGCGGCCAACCGGCCGGGCGACGCCCCCCGGAAAATCCAGAGTTTCGCAGCAAGCTCCAGGCGTAGCGGCAAGCCATGGGGCGACGACACCTTCATTCTCCTCATCGAGGAGAGAGCAGGTGGCGTAGAGCAGGCGACCGCCGGGTCGCAACAGCGTCCAGGCCGTCTCGAGCAACTGCCGCTGGCGGTGAGCCAGCGCCCCGATGTCCCTTGGACTCCGGAGCAGCTTGATGTCCGGATGCCGACGGATCACGCCCGTCGCCGAGCAGGGCACGTCGAGCAGGATCGCGTCGAAAAGCGCACCGTCCCACCAGGCATCCGGCCGTGCAAGGTCGCCCACGACCATCGCGGCGGGATAACCCAGCCGCCGCAGATTGTCCCGAACCCGCCCAAGGCGGGCACCATCCACGTCCAGCGCGGTGAGCTGCAGATCCCCGTTCGCACTTTCGAGGAGGTGTCCGGTCTTGCCACCGGGAGCGGCGCAGGCGTCGAGAACGCGTTCCCCACTGCGAGGCGCAAGGAGCCGCGCGGCCCACTGGGCCGCGGCATCCTGTACCGATAGAAGCCCTTCGCTGAAGCCCGGAAGGCGTTCGACGTCGACGGCGGTTTCGAGGACCAGCGCCGCAGGTCCCGAGGAATGTTCGGTGACGGCGTGGCCCGCCTCACGCAGACGCCGCTGCATCGCTTCCCGTGAACTTCGGGCGAGATTCACGCGCAACGTCATGGGCGCCGGCAGGGTGGACGCTTCGAGTTGCGCTTCCCAGGTATCCGGAAATGCCGAGCGAATGCCGGCGACCAGCCAGGGCGGGCACGCATATCGAAGCGAGGGCGTCCGATTCATCGCGGCGCCCATCACGTCGCGCTCACGCAGGGCCCGTCGAAGCAGCGCGTTAACCAGCGGCACCGCGCCGGGGCGCTGCAGAGTCCGGGCCAGTTCAGCCGTTTCCCGCACCGCCGCGTGATCCGGCGTTCCGAAGTGAAAGAGCTCCGCCAGGCCCTGGCAAAGCAGCACGCGAATGACCGCGTCGCGCGGCTTCAGGGGGCGCTCCAGCATGCCCTCGACCATGGCATCGAGCCGCAGGTACCAGCGTACCGTGGCGTAAGCCAGCGCGCGGCTCCAGGCCGCCTCGCGCGCCGCCAGCCCTTCGGTCTCCTCGGCCAGAGAGACGGTCAGCGACTCACCGTCCAGGACCACGCGGCGGACCGCCTCCAACGCCCGGAACCTTGGAATCCAGTCGGTCCCACGCGCACTCAAGGAGGGCTCCCGAGCCGCCGCCCTGACAACGCCTCCGCATGCGCCCAGGCTTCGGCGGGAATCGGGCGTCGTCCGGGAAGCTGCACGCGCAGCAGGCGCAGGACGCCCAGCCCCGTGGCGACATCGACCCCGTCCGCCTGCACGTCGAGAATCGTGCCGGGCAGCGGCTGGGCGAAACCATGCACCGGAACCTGGACTCGGCTCGCGTGAATCCTCAGGATCCGGTCATCAAGCCGGGTCTGTGCCACGGGCCAGGGGTCGAACGCGCGCACCTGTCGGTCGATCTCGACGGCGGGCCGGTTCCAGTCGATCCAGGCCTCCTGCTTGTCGATCTTGGATGCGTACTGCACACCCACGTCGCTCTGTGCAAGCGCCGGCACTGATCCCTCGAGGATCGACGGAAGGTGATCCACCAGCAAGCGCGCGCCCATCTCCGCGAGCCGATCGTGCACCGTCGCGGCCGTCACCCGGTCGTCGAGCGACAAGTGCGCACAGGCGAAGACGGCGCCGGTGTCCAGCCCCGCCTCCATCCGCATCAGGCAAACCCCGGTTTCGCGATCTCCCGCCAGAATCGCGCGCTGGATCGGTGCGGCACCGCGCCAGCGCGGCAACAGGGATGCATGCAGGTTCAAGCCACCCAGCCTGGGAATATCCAGCACCGAGGGTGGCAGGATCAGGCCATAGGCGACCACGACCAGAAGATCCGGCGTCAGCGCCCGAAGCTCCGACTGGGCCTGCGCGGTTTTCAGGGAAGGCGGCTGATACACCGGAAGGCCTGCTGCCTCGGCCACGCGCTTGACAGGACTGGGCGTCAGTCTGCGACCGCGCCCCGCGGGACGGTCCGGTTGCGTGTAGACGGCCACGGGCGCGCTACCGGACGCGACCAGCGCCTCCAGGGCGGGAACCGCGAACTCCGGCGTACCGGCATAGACGATGCGCCGGGCTTCGGCCATCAAAGTGACGCGGCGGGCGCGGCCACTCGAGACCGCGACGGCGCGGCTTGCGCGCCCTGTTTCTCCAGCTTCTTGCGGATACGGTTGCGCTTCAGGCTCGAGATGTAGTCAACGAAGAGCTTGCCATCCAGGTGATCGATCTCGTGCTGGATACACACGGCCAGCAGACCGTCCGCCTCCATCTCGAAGGGATTGCCGTCAGGGCCGAGCGCGCGTACGCGGATGCGCTCGGCGCGACGCACGGTCTCGTAGAAGCCGGGGACCGAGAGACACCCCTCGTCCATTTCCTCTTCCCCTTCGAGCCGAAGAATTTCCGGATTGATCAGGCAATAAGGCGCGCTTCGGTCCTCCGATACATCCGCGACCAGGATCCTTTTCTGAACATTGATCTGCGTCGCGGCGAGCCCGATACCGGGAGCCGCATACATGGTTTCGAACATGTCGTCGACGAGCGACCGGACCGATTCATCCACCTCGGAGACCGGTTCCGCGCGCAGACGCAGACGGGGATCGGGAAAATGCAGGATATCTCGCAATGCCATCGGGAAAACCTCGCTCTACATACTGTGCTGCCCGGCTTTTTCTGCTAACGTTTAAGAGGGTACGGTGTCGTTTCCGGGTTCTCTCTGAAGTATATGGGTTCAGGGGTCGGTTTTTCGAGAGAACCGGATGGTTGCGCGGGCACTGAGCGCGGGCAGGCGGGGTTTTCGGCACAGGCTGAGCGAAAGGTCGCCCGGATGCGCGTGGATCGACACCGAGACCATCGGGCGCTGCCAGACTAGGGGGATTCGATGCTTCACACCATGGCCCTACCACCAAGCCGCCTTGCCGGCATGATCGTCGTGCTCTCGTTTTTCCTCGGGGCCTGCGCGACCACGGTCCCGGAGAGTTCCGCGCCGGCTGCAGAGCCCGAACCCGTTGCCGAGGCACAGGTGCAGCCCGCACCGGTCCCACCACCGCAGCCGTTGCCCGAGTTCCGACCCGGGGCACCAGAACGCTACGTGGTCCAGCCGGGCGACACCCTCTGGGATCTTGCGAACACCTACCTCCGAGACCCATGGTACTGGCCGGAGATCTGGCTTTCCAACCCGCAGATTGAGAATCCGCATCTCATCTACCCCGGTGATGTCCTGAGCATCCACTATATCGAGGGCCAGCCCCGGGTGACCGTCACGGAACGCCTGTCCCCTCAGATCCGCGTCGAACAATTCCCGGACGCGGCGTTCCCGATCGCGGCGCTGCA
>SLNI01000169.1 GCA_007133115.1 Thioalkalivibrio sp.
GCATCGTTCGGGGCCACGGCGATCACCGGCATCTCCGCATCGACCAGGGCCAGCGGTCCGTGCTTGAGTTCCCCGGAGGGGTAGGCCTCGGCGTGGATGTACGAAATTTCCTTCAGCTTCAACGCCCCTTCCAGGGCGATCGGAAAATGTTGCCCGCGTCCCAGAAACAGCGCGTTCTGGCGCTCGACCAGCCGTTCGGCGACGGTCGCGACAACCCCGTCCAGTTCCAGCACCGCGCGTACCTGCTCCGGAAGCGCGCGCAACGCGCGCAACCAGTCGCTCCGCTCAGCCGGAGGCATTCCGGCATCGGGGCAATGCTCGGCGAGCAGCAGCACGAGGAGCGCAAACGCGATCAACTGAGTGGTGAATGCCTTGGTCGAGGCCACGCCGATTTCGGGCCCCGCATGGGTCATCAGCACCATGTCGGCATTCCGGACCATTGCGCTTTCCGGAACATTGCAGATGGCGAGACGCGCACAGAAGGGCTCCGTGCGGGACTGTTTCAGCACCGCCAGAGTGTCCGCGGTTTCGCCGGACTGGGAGACGACGACCAACAGCGTACCGGGGAGGACGACATGCCCGCGATAGCGGAACTCGCTCGCCACCTCGACCTGGCACGGAAGACCAAGAGTCGCCTCGATCCAGTGCCGTGCGACCAGACCCGCGTGATAGCTGGTGCCGCAGGCCACGATCTGGACCGCCCGGACTTCGGACAGCTTCTCGGCCGTGTCGGGCCCGAGCAGGTTGGGCAACAGCCCGTGCGCACCGAGCCGACCCTCCAGGGTTGCCGCGATCGCCTCGGGCTGCTCGTGAATTTCCTTGAGCATGAAATGCCGGTAACCGGCGCGATCGGCAGCGAGCGCCTCGCGACTGCTTTCACGCACCGGCCGATGCACCGGTTGGCCGTTCGCATCGAGGATCGACACGGTCAGTCGTTCGAGCAGGGCAAAGTCGCCATCCTCCAGGTCCACGAAACGCTGCGTGACTGGCAGCAACGCCTGGATGTCGGAAGCGGCAAAGTTCTCACCGATGCCGAGACCGATCACCAGCGGGCTGCCCTCGCGGGCCAGCGCGACCCGATCCGGTGCGTTCCGGTCGAGCACGGCAATCGCGTAGGCGCCCTTCAGTCTCCGGGACGCGGCACGCAGGGCGGACATCAGGTCGACGCCGTCCCGGGAAAGCTCCTCGCAGACGAGGTGCGCGATCACCTCGGTGTCGGTCTCGGAAGTAAACCGGTGACCACGTGACTCGAGATCCTCGCGCAGCTCGGCGTGATTTTCGATGATCCCGTTGTGCACGACCGCGATGCGTTCGGCGGAAACGTGAGGATGGGCGTTTTCGGGGCTGGGCTTGCCGTGGGTCGCCCAGCGGGTGTGCGCGATGGCCGCGCTCCCCGTGAGGCCGCTCTGCTGGATGGCATCCGCCAGGGCAGCCACCTTGCCGAGCGTGCGCTCCCGCAGCAGAGCGCCCTGGGTCAGCACCGCGATGCCGGCGGAATCATACCCCCGGTACTCTAGGTGGCGGAGCCCCTCGATCAACACGGGAACAAGGTTACGCTCGGCAATACCCGCGACGATTCCGCACATGGGGTGATTCTAGCCCTTTGCCTTGCGCGGACGCGACCAGTCGGTGCGCGTCTGCTGCGGGGCTCGGGACAGCGTCAGGGCGTGCGGGGGCGCGTCCTGGGTCAACACCGTACCGGCGCCGATCGTGGCAGCATCGCCGACCGACACCGGCGCGACGAGGGAGGAATTCGAGCCGATGAAGGCGTCGGCGCCGATTTCCGTGCGGTGCTTGCGCGCCCCGTCGTAGTTGCAGGTGATGGTTCCCGCGCCGATGTTCGCCCGCGCCCCGACGGTCACATCACCTAAATAGGTCAGGTGGTTGGCCTTCGCATCGGGCCCAAGGGTGGCGTTCTTCATCTCGACGAAGTTGCCGACACGCGCGCCGGATTCGAGCCGTGCGCCGGGCCGCAGGCGAGCGAACGGGCCCACCACGCACCCCGGACCGACCGTGCAGGACTCCAGCACGGAGTAGGCGTCGATCTCCGCTCCCTCCCCGACCGCAACGTCGCGCAGACGGCAACCCGGCCCGATCGTCACCCGATCGCCCAGTTCCACCCGGCCCTCCAGGATCACGTTCACATCCAGGAAACAGTCGGTCCCGAACTCCAGCGAGCCGCGCAGATCGAACCGCGTGGGGTCGGCAAGACGCAAACCGCCGCGCATGCAGGCCTCCGCCCGGGCGTGCTGCAGCAATCGCTCCTGCGCCGCAAGCTGGGCGCGGTCATTCACCCCGAGCACCGCCTCGGCCTGCGCGCTGATCCGCAGCGCAACGGGTAGTTTCTCGGCGCGCGCGACGGCGACCACATCGGTCAGGTACCACTCTCCGTGACGCTCGGCCGCCTGCGCCTCCCCGGCCGCCAGCCAGCGCTGGAGATCGCCCGCGGCCGCCGCCAGAATGCCCGTGTTGATCCTGCGAATCAGCCGGAGCGCCGTATCCGCATCCCGCTCCTCGACGATCCGCTCGAGGTGCCCCGGAGGGTGTTCGACGAGCCGGCCGTACCCCGAGGGATTTTCGACCTCCGCCCCGAGCACAGTCAGTCGCGATTCACTGCCGACACAGGCTTCGAGATCCGCCGCGGGGACCAGCGGCACATCGCCGTACAGGATCAGAGCGCGCTGATCCGGGCTTTGTCCCTCCAGCGCGAGACTGACCGCGTGACCGGTGCCCTTCTGTTCAGCCTGCTCGACAAACCTGAGTTCCATCCCCTGCACAGCTTCGCGTACCCGATCCGAGGCATGTCCCACGACCACGGTGACCGTCGCCGGGCCCAGTGCGCGGGCGCGCTCGAGCACGTGCGTGATCATCGGCACGCCCCCCAGGGGCTGCAGCACCTTCGGAATCTCGGAAC
>SLNI01000287.1 GCA_007133115.1 Thioalkalivibrio sp.
AGCAGGCCAGCCGTAATCGCGCGTTGGACGTACTTGACCGCGGTGCGATGGCTCACGCGCGGCATGAAGGCGTAGAGCTGCGTCTTTTTAAGTGCCGTGGCGCGGGCCAGCCACATGCGAGTGAAGAGATCCGAATAGTTGAGGTCGTAGTAGGCCTCGTCATGCAGGACCTCGCCCCAGAAACGATCGATTTCGTGCAGGGCCAGAACGAAACTCGTGCGGCGTGCAATGGAATGGTGGCGTGGCATAGGGGTCGGGCCGGGTCCGCAACAGCTTTTGCAGAGGATACCATCACCCCGGGCATACAGGGCGTGTTGCCGGGCCGCGGCGGCGAACAGGCCCGGTTCTCTCGTGGGTTCTTGACGAATGCACTATTACATGTAAATTTGCATGCAAAAGGAGGCGCCGTGGAACTGTTACTCTTCAGAACGCGTTGGGGTGCCGAGGGAAACCTGTCCGAGTTCGCCGCAGAGGCTGAATCGGCGGGTTTCGACGGAATCGAGTGCCCGGTCCCGGTCGTTTCCGGGGAAAGGCACGCGCTCGAGAAGGTTCTTCAGCGCTCGAAACTCGCGTGGATCGCCGAGATCACCACGGGTGGCGGTTATGTCCCGAGGCGGGAGTTGGGTCTCGAGGATCATGTCGCGGATCTATCCGCGAAGCTGGATGCCTGTGCGGCACTGGGCCCGGTGCGGGTCAACTGCATCGGCGGGCTCGATGCCTGGTCCGACGCCGAGATGCTGCGCTTCTTCGAAGCCGGGATGGAGCGGGCGGAGAAGCTCGGCCTCGACCTCTGCTTCGAAACCCACCGCAGCCGCTGCCTGTTCAATCCATGGCGGTGCGAACAGGTCGTACGCGCGCTGCCGGAGATCGGCCTCACCGCCGACCTCAGCCATTGGTGCGTGGTGGCGGAACGGTTGATGGACACCGAGATGCCCACGCTGCGCGCCATCGCGGGGAACGTGCGGCACATCCACGCGCGCATCGGTTACGACCAGGGGCCGCAGGTTCCACACCCCGCGGCACCCGAATACGCGGAAGCGCTGGCCAGCCACCAGCGCTGCTGGGAGGTGTTCTGGGAAGCGCAGCGGGCCGCCGGGGCCGAGCGCACGACGATGACCCCCGAGTTCGGGCCCGACGGTTACCTGCACGAGCTGCCGTTCACCCGGGAACCGGTGGCCGACCTGTGGGAAATCAACCGGTGGATCGCAGGTGTCGAGCGGCATCATTTCGCGCGCTGGCACCGGGCCTCGTTGGACGAAAGCCCGGTTCCATGGCGCCTGGTCGGCGCCTGAATTTCCGACCCTGAACACGAGTGGAGGAGAGACTTCGATGGACAGCCCATCCATTCTGCGCGATCGCGGCGGTTTCTGGCCGTTGGTCGCGGTCACCGGCTACGTGTTCGGTGGCTACTTCGGCGGCCTCGGCCTGCTGCTGTTCGCGACGAATCCCGTTTGGCTGCTGGTGGGAACGCTGCTCACCGCGCATGCGATGGTGATCGCCGCGTACCTGTTGCATGAATGCGGACACAACACCCTGTTTCGGCGCAACGAACACAACGCGCGTCTCGGACGCGTCCTGAACTGGATCGCGGCCAGCGCCTACGCCCGGTTCGAAGATATCCGCGGCAAGCACATGCGACACCACGTCGACAATGCCGACGTCATCGCCTTCGATCACGTCGCCTTCCTGCAGCGTCATCCGGTGCTGCGGCGGGCGATCGAGATCCTGGAGTGGGCCTACCTGCCGGCGCTGCCGGTGATGATGCACTGGACCCAGATCCTGTTGCCTTTCTTTTGGGAGAACCGACGCCATCTGCGCAACCGCGTGCTGGGCGTACTGGCGATACGTGGAACGATCTTCCTGGGAGTGCTGATCTGGAATCCGCTCGCCGCGTTGCTCTATGGGGTCGCGTGGCTGCTGATGCTGCACGTGCTGAGGTTCATGGACTCGTTCCAGCACAACTACGCTCTGAGCTACACGCTGGAAACCGGCGGAGACGCGACCCGTCGCGGAGACACGGCCTACGAGCAGGCGCATACCTTCTCCAATCCCGTGTCGATGAAACGGCCCTGGCTCAACCTCTGGACCCTGAACTTCGGCTACCACAACGCCCACCACGCCAAACCGACGGTGCCCTGGTATCGCCTGCCGGCCCTGCATCGGGAATTGTTTCCCGAGGACTACCCGCAGGTGCTCGGACTGCGCGAACAGTGGGCGGCATACCGTCGGCACCGTGTGTCGCGGGTCATGGGTGACGCGGAGGATCCGGAACGGTTTCGCGACCGTCTGCGCCGGGGTGAGGCGGTAGGCGCCGACGCCGTGTCGTTTCTGACCCCGATCTGACGGGGATCGGCGCAGGCTTCAGCCGAAATCGACGGGGGTGAAATCCGCCTTGCCGGCACCGCATTCGGGGCATACCCAATCGTCCGGAATATCTTCCCAGCGCGTTCCTGGCGGGATGCCCTCATCCGGCAAGCCTTCGCGTTCGTCGTACAGAAAGCCGCAGGTGTTGCACTCGTACGTGTTCATGTACCGCTCTCGATGAAAAAGGTGAGGCGTCCCGGCTGATGCCGTCGCCGAACAGAGGGAAAAACCGTGCCGCCGGATCGATCAAAGATCCGCGCAATAGTAACGCTGGAAACACGGAACCGCCAACGCCGAATCGCCTTCCAACGCCAGGCAACGCAAGGGGTCAGACCCCGGTTTTTCCCTCAAAAGGGGTCTGACCCCGGTTCCGGGCACAGCATCAGGGATCAGACCCCGTTTCCAGGGATCAGACCCCGTTTCCGGGGCATAGCGCCCGGGAGAGTGCCAGCGCCGCGCCGAACACGACCGCGAGCAGGTTGAGCACCATGAAGGCGCTGATGGCACCCCAGAACACGGGTTGATGACGGCGTCGGGAC
>SLNI01000259.1 GCA_007133115.1 Thioalkalivibrio sp.
ATGTCGCCGCTCATCGCGTGGCCTTGTGCACCGGACGCACCGGGACGCCCGCCACCGCAAGCGCCTGTTTGGCCTCGGCGACGGTGTGCTGCCCGAAGTGGAAAATGCTTGCCGCGAGCACCGCGTCCGCGTGTCCTTCGACCACGCCGGCCACGAGGTGCGCCAGTTCGCCGACGCCGCCCGAGGCGATCACGGGGATGCTGACGGCGTCGCTCACCGCGCGCGTGAGCTCCAGATCGAAGCCAACCCGGGTGCCGTCGCGGTCCATGCTGGTGAGCAGGATTTCGCCGGCGCCCAGCGATGCCATCTTTTCCGCCCAGGCGACCGCGTCGATGCCGGTGCCGCGGCGCCCGCCGTGGGTGAACACTTCCCAGTGCGGGTATTCAGCGTCGTCATCCACGCGCTTGGCGTCGATCGCGACGACGATGCACTGGCTGCCGACCCGGCCCGCCGCCTCGGCGACCAGTTCCGGCCGATGCACGGCGGCGGTGTTGATGGAGACCTTGTCGGCGCCCGCGTTCAGCAAACGCCGGATGTCCGCGACCTCGCGGATGCCGCCGCCGACGGTAAGCGGGATGAACACCTGCTCGGCGACCTGTTCGACGACATGCACGATGGTTTCACGTTCGTCGCTGCTGGCGGTGATGTCGAGAAAGGTGATCTCGTCCGCGCCCTGGGCGTCGTAGCGGCGCGCAACCTCGACCGGGTCGCCGGCATCCCGGATGCCGACGAAATTCACGCCCTTGACCACGCGGCCGGCGTCGACGTCGAGGCAGGGGATGATGCGTCGGGCGAGCATCTCAGCCCTTGCCCCCGGCCAGCGCGATGGCTTCCGGCAGGGTGAACGATTCCTCGTACAGCGCGCGTCCGACGATCACGCCGTCGATTCCGTCGTCCTCGTGCGCGAGCAGGCGCTGGATATCGTTCAGCGAACTGACGCCGCCGGAAGCGATCACCGGGATCCGGACCGCCTGTGCCAGGCGCGCGGTGGCTTCCACATTGACGCCCTGCATCATGCCGTCGCGGCTGATGTCGGTGTACACGATCGCCATTACGCCGTCGTTCTCGAAGTGCTGCGCGAGGTCGATCACGTCGTGGTGCGAGAGCTTGGACCAGCCGTCCACCGCAAGCTTCCCGTCGCGGGCATCCAGTCCGACGATGATGCGCCCCGGGAATTCCAGGCACAGGTCGTTGACGAAGTGCGGCGCGCTGACCGCCTTGGTGCCGATGATCACGAATTCGACCCCGGCGTCGAGGTAGGCCTGCACCGTGTCGGCGTCGCGGATGCCGCCGCCGACCTGAATGCGCAGGTCCGGATAGGCCTCGGCAATGGCGTGGATGACCTCGGCGTTCTTCGGGACACCGGCGAAGGCGCCGTCGAGATCGACGATGTGCAGGCGCTCGGCGCCGGCATCGACCCAGCGCCCGGCCATGGCCACCGGGTCATCGCCGAACACCGTGGAATCTTCCATGCGGCCCTGGCGCAGGCGCACGCACTTGCCTTCCTTGAGATCAATCGCAGGTATGACCAGCATCATCGACTCCAATAACGGAAAACCGAACGGTGAACAGGTTTCGCGACGGCGGGCGCGCGTTCATCGCCAATCGCCGTTCCAGCGCAGGAAATTGTTGAGCAGGCGCAGACCATCGGCGGCGCTCTTCTCCGGGTGGCATTGCAGCGCGAACATCGACCCCTTGGCAATCGCCGAAGAGAAGCTTTCGCCGTAGTCGGTTTCGCCGACGGTGTGCTCGGCGCGGGTGGGAAGTACCCGGTAGCTGTGCACGAAATAGAACCAGGATTCTTCCGGCAACCCGTGCCAGAGCGGGTGCTCGCTGGTCCTGCGCACCACGTTCCAGCCCATGTGCGGGATCTTCAGGCGCCGGCCCTGCGCATCGATCGCATGCGCCGGGAAGCGCTCGACACGCCCGGGCACCACGCCCAGCAGGTCGACGCCGCCGTTCTCTTCGGTCCAGTCGAGCAGGATCTGCTGGCCCAGGCATACGCCCAGAAAAGGACGGCTGGCCGACAGCTCCGCCAGTTCCCCGTCCAGCCCCATCGACCGCAGGGCGTTCATTGCGTCCGCAGCCGCGCCCTGGCCCGGGAAGACCAGCCGGTCCGCCTCGCGGATCTGTGCGAGGTCGCTCGTGAGCAGCACCCGCATGTCGGCCGGCGCCTCATGACGCAGGGCCCGCTCGACGGAGTGCAGGTTGCCCATGCCGTAGTCGATTACGGCGACGGTTTGCATGAACCGGTCCTCGGTAGCTTCCGGATGCCTTACAGGGCGCCCTTGGTGGATGGCGTGACTCCGCCCATGCGCGGATCCGGTTCGGCCGCCATGCGCAGTGCCCGGCCGAAAGCCTTGAAGATGGTTTCGGCGACGTGGTGCGCATTGTGACCGCGGATGTTGTCGATGTGCAGCGTCATCTGGGCGTGGTTGACCAGTCCCTGGAAAAACTCCTGGAACAGGTCCACGTCGAATTGGCCGATGTGCGAGCGCCGGAAATCGGCGTGCATCTCGAGCCCGGGGCGACCGGAAAAATCGATCACTACGCGCGAGAGCGCCTCGTCCAGCGGCACGTAGGCATGGCCATAGCGGCGGATCCCCTTCTTGTCGCCGAGAGCTTTGGCCAGCGCCTGCCCCAGCGTGATGCCGATGTCCTCCACGGTGTGGTGGGCATCGATGTGCAGGTCGCCTTCGGCCTGAACGTCCAGATCGATCACGCCATGACGCGCGACCTGATCCAGCATGTGATCAAGAAAAGGTAGCCCGGTGGCGAAACGGCCGGTGCCGGTGCCATCGAGATTCAGTTCGACCCGGATCCGGGTCTCCAGCGTGTCGCGTTCAGCGACGGCGGTGCGCGCGTTCATGTCTGCCGATGCTATAG
>SLNI01000239.1 GCA_007133115.1 Thioalkalivibrio sp.
CAGAAACCGTAACCGGGCCACGTGAACAGGGAGATGTTCACGGTGTCGCGGGCGTGCAGGCCCGAGTTCGAGAGCAGGACGAGTCCCGCCGCCAGAAACCCTGTGATCCACTTCTTCATACCGCTGTCTCCTAGAGTTTGCGCGAGCGCTGCCGCGCGTACGGGAAAAGGGCCCAGTGCAGGACCCGGAACAGCAGGTCCAGCATCAGGCCGAGGATTCCGATCATCACGATGCCGGCCATGACCTCGTCCACCCGCACGAAACGCCGGGCGCGCATGATCATCGCGCCGATGCCGTCGGTGGTGGCCACAATCTCGGCGATGATCAGGTAGGTCCAGCTCACGGCGAGCATCTGCCGGGCGATATCGACCAGACCGGGCAGTGATGCGCGGAACACGACCCCGATCAGCACCTGTCGGGTCGAGGCGCCGAGCGTCAGCGCGGTCTCGATCAACTCCATCCGGACCGAGCGGACGTGGTCGGCAATCAGGGTCACCAGGAACCAGACCACACCCAGGAACAGCAGCGCGATCTTCTGCGTGTCGCCGGCCCCCAGCCACATCAGAAGCAGCGGGATGAATGCGGGCGCGGGCAGATAGCGGAACGGCGACACCAGAGGGTTGAAGAAGGCCGCGACCATCGGGAAAGCACCCATCAGCAGACCCAGGGGTAGCGCGAACGCAAAGGCAAGCAGAAAGCTGATCCCGACCCGACGCAGGCTGGCGAGCACATCCGCGTGAAAGCCCTGCTCGCGGAACAACGTCTCCAGTGCGGCAATCACCTGGGTAGGCGGGGGGAACAGACGTTGCGGGGCCAGATCAGCCGTGGCCGCGTACTGCCACAGGCCCAGGAAAACCATCCACGCCGCGGTACCCAGCAGGACGCGCTGGGTTACGCTGACGGGTCGCTGGAAGGCGATCCGGACGGCTTTTGGTCGGGTGGGCGGACGCAACATGTCGCGGACTCTCTGCCTCGGTTGCCACCGACGCGATAACGTCGGCCGGGATGCCACAACCCTTGCAAGACAGATGCCAACCCAAAAGCAGGTCTATGCAGTCTTTACATGTAAAACTACCCCTAAAAACACCGATTCCCGAGTCGTGGGGAGCCCGCAAAGCGCACCGGGACGGTGCCTTCCTGTCGCTGGCGCATCAGCTTGGTGCGGTCACCGGAGCCCCCCGCAGGACGTCCACCGGGGTCCGCAACCACTTTGCCCGTGTGTGCCGCAGGAATCAGCTGGCCGAACGCAGCTGCGGCACCGCCTGGGAATCCGGCGGGTCCTCCAGGCAGTTCAGAAACGCCCGCAGAGCGGAGGTCTGCTGCGTATCGACGTTGCGAGTCACCAGCGAGATCACGGAATGGCGCAGGAACCGCTCGGGCTGCAGCGCGACCAGTTCGCCCGTTTCCAGCCATGGCTTCGCGTAGTGATGCGGCAGGAACCCGATGAACGGGCCACTCAGGAGCAGCATCGCGGCGGCCTCCACGCTGGTGACCGAGGCCATCACCGACTCATCGCGGGCATGGAGAAACGGAAACTCGGCGGTACCGAGAAACACCCGTATGACTTTCTCGGCCTGCGGAATCAGGTGGCTGAGCGCCGCCGGGTCGGAAATCGCCGCCAGCGGATGCCGGGCGTTGCAGACGAGCACATCGCGCTCGCGGTAGAGCGCCTGGTAACGCAGACCCGGGGTCTGCCCACCGAAAATCCCGATCGCCACATCCAGCTCCCCGGCGAGCAGGAGCCGCTCCATGTCGGGTGGGGCCAACACGTCGAGGCTGCAGTGAACGGCGTTGTCGGGAAGCTGGAAGAAGCGATCCAGTGCAACCCGCAACCGGCAGGCAGGGTCGGTGATCAGGTTGTCGATCATGCCGATACGGAGGCGCCCGGAAAGTCCGCTGCGCAGCTCCATGGACTGTTCCTCCAGGTCCTGCAGCGCCTGGAAGAAACGGGCCAGATGTCCGTAGAACGTCGCGCCTTCCTCGGTCAGGCTGAAACCGCCTCGGCCACGGTTGCACAGCTTGAAGCCGAGCCGGCTTTCGAGCTGGGTCATGTGGTTGCTGATCGTCGATTGGCTGATGTTGAGCAAGGCCTGGGCGTTGGTGAAGCCGCCCGCCTCCACCACCGCCCTGAACACCCGCAGCAGGCGCAGATCAATGTCACTGATGTGCATGGGCGTGGCCCTGTCTCTGTGAAAACCGATGCTTCCGGCGGAGGCAGCCCGCCCTTCCCTTGCCGACTGAAAGACCGCGGGCACGGGTCCCTCCGGCCTTTCGGGCGCTTTGAGCGGCGTCAGATTAACCCATTCGGGTCCGCAAGGACGCTCCGCGCACCACGAAGGTGCAGGTCGCGTCTGCGGCCGATGGTATCAATGCAAACGTTGAATCCCCGCTATTTTCAACTGATGCACAGGCTCATACGCTGCATCGTGACAAAGTGCAAGCCCCTCTTCCAATGGTTGCGGCCTTTGATGACCTTCGATTCATGTTTCACCGGTTCCCGCATCCCGCTCGCCGCATGGAGACAGCGCGGTTGAAGCGCGCGTCGCTTTTCGCCCTGCGCGAGCCGATCCCCCGCCGGGTTGCGCTCGCGGTGACCGTGGGGGTGTTCGCCACGCTGGCGGTCGCGTGGGTGGTGCTGTCCTACGGCGGGTTCGTGCGCCCCCTGTTCCTGCCCACGCCCACGGCAGTGCTGGAGCGTGCGGTATTCCTGTACCGGGAGGAGATCCTGGTCCGCGACATCTGGATCAGCAACTTTCGCGTGTTCTCCGGGTTCCTGATGGCCATGGTCGTCGCCATCCCGCTCGGCATGCTGGCGGGCAACCTGCCGATCTTTGCCGCGGCCGTGAACCCGTTCATGGGCTTCATCCGCTACATGCCGGTGCCCGC
>SLNI01000225.1 GCA_007133115.1 Thioalkalivibrio sp.
CGAACACGTTTCCCGGTCGGACCCCGGCGATTCAACCTCGTCGGGTCCTGCCGCGGGCCGGGCACAAAAAAACCGGGGCGCCGGCCTTGCGGCTCGGCTGCCCCGGTTCTCCAGAGGACTTAGTTGATTCCGATCAGCCTGAAGGCGTAGCCGTTGTCGATGCCTTCCTTATCAACCCAGGCGAGGTAGGCATTGAACTGATCTTCCATGGCCTGTGTCGGGAAGCGACCGGTGGCGGAAACGTTGCCATTCAGCACGCTGTCCAGCGAAGGCACTGGCTGGACCTGACGGGCAAGCGCGTGGTTCGCGTCGATATCGTTCTGGTCTACCCACGCCAGGTAGGCGTTGAACTGGTCTTCCATGGCCTGCGTCGGGAAACGGCCGGTGTAGGACACCTCACCGCTCATGCCGACTTCGTAGCCGAGCTTCGCGGGGGTGGACAGCTCGGCAGCCTGCGCAGCGCCGCTCACGGCAAGCGCTACGGCAAGGGCCAGGGTCTTGAAAGCGTTTTTCTTCGTCATGTTGATTCTCCAGCCGGGTCGCCCCGGTCAATTCAAAGGTTATGGTTAATAAGTGATTGCTAATATAGTGACGCAGGCATGTTCGCGCAAGTCCCCTTGGTTTACTGGGGTCTTGCGCAAAGCCGCGCGATGACCGCGCGCCAGCGGACCGGGCACCGATGGGCCCGGGATGCCGGCGTCAGGCTTGAGGAAGGGCGCCCGGAGGACGCGGATTCCGTCCGGGGTCAGGTTGCGAGCGAAAGGGTCATGCTCAGGGTGTGCGTTGCACCGGCGTGCAGGGTGTAGCGGTTCTTCACCGCGTTGCAGGCTTCGACGCAGACCATGACGTGGTAGTCGGCATCGGGCATGTCGGCGAACCCCCTGGCGCCTTCCGCTCCCGGGTTCCAGACCACGGTCGAGGCACTGCCGTCCTTGCCGAGTTCGATCGCGCGCCCCTGGCGGGTGTCTTCGATGATCGCCGGGCCGGTGTGGTCCAGAAAGACCCGATCGAGCGGCGGATCGATGTTCAGTGTCCCATCCTGGGTCAACAGGGCGTTGTCCTGCAGTTTGTCGACATACTGAACACCCTCGAGGCCTCGAATCGCGAGCCCCTCGGCCTCGCCGATACGAAAGTACGTATGCAGCGCCTCGCTGACGACCCAGTCCCGCTGGCTCAGGTTCTGCGCGATCAGATCGACGCGCAGTTTTTCCCCCAGCGTCACCGCCAGTTGCAGCCTGAAATCGTGGGGCCACGCCTTCGCAATCGACGGGTTCGGCGCCAGCCCCAGTACCACCTGCGTCGCGCCATCCGGGAGGCTGCTCACGGCTTCCACGTCCCACAGTTCGTAGCGCGCGAAGCCGTGCGCCTTCTTCGCCGCGTCCGTCGGGTCGGCGCCCATGGCTTCCGGATCGTAGGGGCCGAACCAGGGCCAGCACACCGGCACGCCGCCGCGCACGGGCTTGCTGCCGTCGTAGACCGCCGTTTCGCTGACCCAGAGCAGGTCCGTGCCGCCCGCGGGCACGTAGCTCAGCAGCGTGCCCCCGTAGGTGGTGAGGCTGGCGCTGCCGAACTCGTTGACCAGTTCGATCAGGATCAGTTGGTCGCGCAGGGCGAACTTCACGTTCGGGTGGGCGAAACGGGCTTGCAGGGTTTCCAGCATGAGGGGTCCTCGAAGGGTTAACGTGAAATTGCAGCCACGGACGAACACGGAAATCACGGAAAATAAAACAGATCAAACCCCTTGTCCGTGTCTGCTCGTGTACCCGCTTCCAGCCGATGGCCTCGGAATCCCTGGATGCTTCCGGATGACCGCTGCCACTCGTGGGCAGGTGGTGGGCCGAGTCCGCGCCTTTCAACTCGTGCGCCAGAGCTCCGGGCCGCCGCAGATCTTCGGGTCGGCCTTCCCCACGAGTTCCGCGTTCTTTCCGGTGTAGTCGAGCCTCCCCAGAATCGCGCGGATCGCGGCCAGGCGGGCGCGGTACTTGTCATCGGCGCGAATCACGGTCCACGGCGCGGTAGGCGTGTGGCTGCCCGTGAACGTCTCGGCAATGGCCTCGGAGTAGGCGTCCCAACGCGCCAGTCCTTCGACGTCGATGCGGCTGAGTTTCCACTGGCGCAGCGGGTCGGACTCGCGCCGCAGCATCCTGCGCAGTTGCTCGGCGCGGCCCACATTCAGCCATAGCTTGATCAGCACGATGCCTTCACCCACCAGGGTGTTCTCGAAGTGCGGCAACTGGGTAAAAAAGCGCTGGCGCTCCGCAGCGGTGCAGAACCCGAAGACCTTCTCGATGACGCCACGGTTGTACCAGCTGCGATCGAATACGGAGATCTCGCCGGCGGCCGGCAGGTGTGCCACATAGCGTTGGAAATACCACTGCGTCCGTTCGCGCTCAGTGGGCTTGGGCAAGGCGACGATGCGCGCCACCCGCGGGTTGAGATTCTGCGTGACACGCCCGATCGCGCCCCCTTTGCCGGCGGCATCACGCCCCTCGAACACCAGCGCGAGGCGGGCTCCGCTGTCTTCCGCCCAGCGCTGGCACTTGACGAGTTCGATCTGCAATGCGTCGAGTTCGTCCTCGTAATCCGATTTCTTCATCCAGCGATCGTAGGGATAGCTGTCGTCGAGGATGTCGCGCTTGCTGCCGTCTTCGATCGCGGTGCGGATGTTCTCGGGAACCTCTTTGGAGAAGAAGCGGCTGACGGCACCGTCGAAGGGAAGCGCTTGGGTCATGGCGAACGTCCGGCGGTTGCACGAACCTCGAGACTACGGTGTGAGTGCGCCGTGTCAAGCCGGTTCAAGGGCCGCGCCGGGCGCTGACCCCTCGGCGACTGCAGCCGTGTGGGCCACGCGCAAGCTGGACAGGATGAGTCGCGGCACGGGCG
>SLNI01000138.1 GCA_007133115.1 Thioalkalivibrio sp.
CCGAAGATCCGTACCGCGCGCTTTCGCGACGGGCAGGTCGAACTGAGCGAGGGGGACTCTTTCGCGCTGGACGCGAGCTTTCCCGCGGATGCCGGCGACCCGACACAGGTGGGCCTGACCTATCCGGATCTTCCCGCGGATGTGCATCCCGACGATCTGCTTTTGCTGGACGATGGGCGGCTCGTGCTGCGCGTGGTCGAGGTCAACGGTCCGCGGATCGAGACCCTCGTGGTGGTTGGCGGTACGCTGTCGAACAACAAGGGGATCAATCGACAGGGTGGTGGCCTTTCCGCCCCGGCGATCACCGAGAAGGATCGCGAGGACATCCGGCTCGCCGCCGAGCTCGAGGTCGATTTCCTGGCCGTTTCCTTTCCGCGTTCGGCCCAGGACATCCAGCTGGCGCGCGATCTGCTGCACGAGGCCGGCGGTGACGCCGCGATCTGCGCGAAGATCGAGCGGGCCGAGGCGCTGGACGCGATCGACGAGATCATCTCCGCTTCCGACGTGATCATGATCGCGCGCGGTGACCTCGGGGTGGAGATCGGCGACGCCGAACTGCCCGCGGTGCAGAAGACCCTGATCACGCGCGCCCGCAAGCTGAACCGCACGGTGATCACCGCGACCCAGATGATGGAGTCGATGATCCAGAATCCGATTCCGACCCGAGCCGAGGTGTTCGATGTCGCGAACGCGGTGCTGGACGGCACCGACGCAGTGATGCTCTCCGGCGAAACCGCCACGGGCCGTTATCCGGACAAGGTCGTGGGCAGCATGGCCCGCATCTGCGTGGCGGCCGAGCGGCAGCGCGCGGCCCGGCAGTCCACGCACCGCATGGACAGCTACTTCGGCCGGGTCGACGAGGCCATCGCGATGGCGGCGATGTACACGGCGAACCACCTGGACGTGTCGGCCATCGCGGCTCTGACCGAATCCGGTTCCACCGCGTTGTGGATGTCCCGGATCAGTTCGGGCATCCCCATCTTCGCACTGACGCGCCAGGCCAAGACCAGCCGTCGCCTGACCCTGTACCGGGGAGTCTATCCGGTGGTTCTGCCGACGATTCCGGAGACGCACGAAGAAACCAATCGCGAAGCGATACGGCTGCTTCTCAAGGAAGGAGTCGTCAAGGACGGCGAGCTGGTGATCATCACCAAAGGCGACCTGAACGGCGTCCCGGGTGGCACCAACGCCCTGAAGATCGTTCGGGTTGGCGAGACCGTAACCATTCCCTGATACCATCCGCGTATCCTGAATCACGAGTTTTTCAACCGAATCCTGTAAGGAGGTACCCATGGCACTGATCTCACTTCGCCAGTTGCTGGACCACGCGGCCGAGCACGGCTACGGCATGCCCGCATACAACGCCAACAACATGGAACAGGTCCACTCGATCATGGAGGCCGCGGCCGCGGTCGATTCCCCGGTCATCATCCAGGCCTCGGCCGGTGCCCGGAAGTACGCGGGTGAGCCCTTCCTGCGCCACATCATCATTGCCGCGGTCGAGCAGTACCCCGACATCCCCGTCGTGCTGCACCAGGACCACGGTGCCGAGCCGGCGGTCTGCTTCCGTTCGATCCAGTCCGGGTTCACCTCGGTGATGATGGATGGCTCGCTGATGCCCGACATGAAGACGCCGGCCAGCTACGAGTACAACGTCGACACCACCCGCAAGGTTGCCGAACTCGCGCATGCCGTGGGCGTGTCGGTCGAGGGCGAGCTGGGTTGCCTGGGCTCACTCGAGACCGGCATGGCTGGCGAGGAAGACGGCTCCGGCGCCGAGGGTGTGCTGGACCATTCCCAGCTGCTGACCGACCCCGACGAGGCCGCCGACTTCGTGAAGCAGACCGGCGTCGATGCGCTGGCGATCGCGATCGGTACGTCGCACGGGGCGTACAAGTTCACCCGTCCGCCGACCGGGGACATCCTGGCGATCCAGCGCATCAAGGAGATCCATGCGCGCATCCCCAACACCCACCTGGTCATGCATGGTTCCTCGTCGGTGCCGCAGGAGTGGCTGGCGATCATCAACCAGTACGGTGGTGACATGGGCGAGACCTACGGCGTACCGGTCGAGGAGATCCAGGAAGGCATCAAGCACGGTGTGCGCAAGGTCAATATCGACACCGACCTGCGCATGGCTTCGACCGGCGCCATCCGAAAATTCCTCGCGGAGAACCCGAAGGAGTTCGACCCGCGCAAGTTCCTGATCGCCTCCACCAAGGCAATGAAAGGCATCTGCCAGGCCCGCTACGAGGCCTTCGGCTGCGCCGGTATGGCGTCCAAGATCAAGCCGATGAACCTGGATGCCATGGTTGCCCGTTACAAGGCCGGCGAGCTGGATCCCAAGATCAACTGATTGCGGGAAGAGGGTTGCCGTTCGGAATGTGTCGGGTCCCATGGACCCGGCATTTCGAACCTCGCATTGGAGGGGGCTTCGGCCCCCTTTTTGTTGCCCGGGAGCCAGACAAAGCGCGCGTGTTGTGGTTTCATGTGCATCGCACAGGCCGGGTTCAGCCCGTATTCAGGCTGGTTCGGTCAAGGTTGGCCCGTCGTCGTACCGTTTAAGGAGTGACTCGAGATGAGATTCCGGACTGTTCTGGTACTCGTGGTTTTGTTTGCCCTTCCTGCCCTCGCGCAGGCCCAGCTGTCGCGCGATGTCGATCCCCAGCAGGTGATCGACGATGCCCAGAGGACGCTGCGGGACATGACCATGCACCCGGATTTCGAGCCCCTCCGCGCCGAGCTGGAGACGGCGCGCGGTGTGCTGATCTTTCCGCGGGTGGTCCGGGGTGGGTTCTTCGTCGGCGGGTCCGGGGGGCTGGGCGTTTTCCTGGCTTACGACCAAGAGCGGGGGGATTTCAGTCCGGTCGCGTTCTATTC
>SLNI01000219.1 GCA_007133115.1 Thioalkalivibrio sp.
ACCTGTCCGCCGCGCCGCATCTCGCGCAGGCAGGCTTCCTGGATAATGGCGTCGTTCCATTCGTTCACGAAGGTCTTGATCGCGAGGCGCTCGCGTGGGGGTGTCGCGATGATCGACAGGTCGCGCAGACCGGCGAGGGCCATGTTCAGCGTGCGCGGGATCGGCGTGGCCGTCAGTGTGAGCATGTCCACCTCGGCCCGGAGCTTTTTCAAACTCTCTTTGTGCCGGACGCCGAAGCGCTGCTCTTCATCGACGATCACAAGCCCGAGGTTCTGGAACTCGAGACCACCCTGCAACAGCTTGTGGGTGCCGATCACGATGTCGATCTTGCCTTGCGCAAGGCCCTCGAGCACGCTGGCCTGGTCGCGCGTGCTGCGGAACCGGGACAGGGATTCGATCCGTACCGGCCAGTCGGCGAAGCGGTCGCTGAAATTCTGGTGGTGCTGCTGCGCCAGCAGGGTGGTCGGGACCAGCACCACCACCTGGTGATGATTCTGCACGGCAACGAAGGCGGCGCGCATCGCAACCTCGGTCTTGCCGAAACCGACGTCCCCGCAAACGACGCGGTCCATCGGTTTCGGCGAGGCCAGGTCCTGGAGAACCGCGCCGATCGCCTGAGCCTGGTCCGCGGTCTCCTCGAACGGAAACGCCGCCGCAAAGGCGTGGTAGTCCGGTGTTTCGATTTCGAATGCCGTGCCCTTGCGGGCGGCGCGGCGCGCGTGGATCTCGAGGAGTTCGGCCGCCACGTCCCGAGCTTTCTCGGCGGCCTTGCGGCGAGCCTTCGACCATTGTTCGCTGCCCAGGCGATGCAGGGGCGCGTGGTCGCTGTCGGCACCCGTGTAACGACTGATCAGGTGCAGGGAGGAGACCGGCACATAGAGCTTCGCGGCATCGGCGTATTCGAGGGCCAGAAACTCCGCGGGCTGGCCGTTGATGGTGAGGGTCTGCAGCCCGAGATAACGCCCGACGCCATTCTCCTCGTGCACCACGGGCGCGCCGATATGCAAATCATTGAGGTTCTGGATGACCGCATCGGCGTCGCGCGTGGGCTTGCCGCGACGACGTGACTGCTGGGCCCGTGCGCCGAACAGCGCCGACTCCGGAATCACAGCGAAGGCGCCTGGAATCTGGAACCCCTCGGATACCGGGGCGACGGTCAGCATGACGTCGGCATCGCCGCTCAGGAACCCGGACCAGTCCTCCACCTGTGCAATCAGGAGGTCCTGTTCACGAAGCAGGGTGGCGAGGGCTTCGCGACGACCGGCGGATTCCGCGGTCAACAGCAAACGCGGCTGCGCCTGAATGAACGTCTTCAGACGCTCGGCGGTCTCTCCCCGGCCCGGCTGGAGGTCGAGTGAGGGGAGCGGCTCGCGGTGAAACTCGAGCGTGCGTCCGCGGTCGGGCGGCAGCGGAGCGGTGCCGGTTCCCAATGCGATTCCGGAACGCTGGGCCAACGCCTGTGTCAGCGACGCCGAATCCAGATACAGATCGGATGGGGGCAGGAGCGGGCGGTCGATCTGATGTCGTAGCTGTTCGAACCGGGACAGGATCTCGCTGGCGAAACGCTCCGCGGCGCCCGCGATGTCCCCAAACTGAACGACCCGTGCGTCCGGGCAGTACTCGAAGAGTGTTTCCAACCCGTCGAAGAACAGGGGCAGGTACGATTCGACCCCGGCTGGCGCAAGGCCTTCGCTCACATCGCGGTAGACGGTGTGGCGGGACGGATCGCCCGCGAAGCGCGCACGGTAGCGCCCTCGAAACGCCTTGATCGATTCGGGGTTGAGGGGGAATTCGTGGCCGGGCAGGATCTCGAGTTGTTCGATACGATCCGTGGATCGCTGGGACTCGGCGTCGAAGTACCGGAGCGAATCGATCTCGTCATCGAGAAATTCGACGCGCACCGGTTGTTCCGCGCCCATGGGATAGATGTCCAGGATCTCGCCGCGCATCGCGAACTCACCGTGGCCCAGAACCTGGTGTACCGACTGGTACCCGGCGGCGGCCAGGGCTTCGCGCAGTTCGATCCGGTCCGCGGGTTGGCCGACCTTGAGAACCAGGCACTCGGATTGCAGCCACTGACGCGGTGGCAGCCGCTGCATCAGCGTTGAAACCGGCAGCACCACCAGTCCGCGCCTTAGCGAGGGTAATCGGTAGAGGGTGCGCAGCCGCTCCGAGACGATGTCCTCGTGCGGTGAGAACACATCGAACGGCAGGGTCTCCCAGTCCGGCAATCGCAGTACGGGAAGATCGAGTTGAGCGGCGAAGAAGGACCACTCGGCAATACACTGATCGGCCGCCTCGGTGCTCTCCGTGATCACGATCAGCGGATGCGCGAAGTCGCCAACGGCACGTGCCAGTGCGAGCACGGACGCACTGAAGCCAAGTCGGGTCCAGGTTTCGAAACCCGATGATGGGAGACGCCCGGGGTTCAGGGGGTCACGGGCGGGCTCGGTCATAGGGAATCAGGCGCGATGAAAGGGCGTCCCAGTATAGCCGGGAGGATGGGTGAAAACCGAGCCGGACGTTCGGATGGCGGCCCCGGCGTCTGGCTTACCCGGAGCGCGTGGCACGGGTGAGCAGGACTCGATGCGAGCTTGGATCAGGTTTTGCAGGTATTCATTCCAAGCAGGCTGTAGGCGGGGCACCAGCGGGATACGGCGGTCGCGATCGGTAGGATGCCGAGCAGGCCCCAGAGCGTCTGCGGGCCGACGAAGACCAGCGCGAGCAGCACAACGCCGACGACGATACGCAGTCCGCGGTCGATGGGGCCCATATTGACGACAGGTTTCAGATTCATTGCGGGACTTCTCCAGAGTGATGGACGCCTTCAGGATGAGAGAGTAGCCACGGAAAACACGGA
>SLNI01000150.1 GCA_007133115.1 Thioalkalivibrio sp.
GCGCAAGGCGGGACACCCACGCCCACGGACGAAACCACTGAACGTCGGTCTCAATCGAGGGTCAGTGCTGGGACACCCACTTCGAGGACGTGCCCGTGAGCAATGTCATCCCCATGCCCCGCCTGGAAATCCGACCCGCGCGCACGGAGGATCTCGAGGCGGTCACCCGAATGGTTGCCGATGTCTGGAGGGAAATCTATGCCCACTACCTGCCTGCCGGCTCAGCCGATGCTGGCAGTGATACACACATCGCCGATCTGGTCGGTGACCCCGGCAAGAACGGATGGGTGGCCGTGCTGGGGAGGCGTATCGTGGGTTACTGCAGCATCACGGGCAATTGCATCGAACAGGTCTGGGTCGGTGCTTCCATGCGCAGGCAGGGAATCGGCACCGAACTGACCCGGCGGGCCATCGATACGATCCGTTCGCGGGGTTTCGCCTTCGCGCAAATGGGTTGCGAGGACTTCAATACCGGTGTCCGGGCCTTCCTGGAGGCGGAAAACTGGACATGCATCGGTTCAGAGACCCGTTCGATGGCCAACGGCCAACGATACGACGCGCAGGTCTACTCGAGATCCGTTGGCTGAAGGGTGACGACAGGCCCCCGTACCGCGAGGCCGGGGCCAATCAGAGTTCCGTCCAGTCCTTCAGCTTGGGGACATTGCCCGCCTCGATTTCCTTTTGCAGTTCACCGTGGTCGCGACCCTGCCGCTCGATGAATTCCCTGAAAAGTTCGAAGTCGTTCGCATCCATGGAATGAAATTCGATGCCGCACCCGTGTTCGTCCTGGTGCACGACCATCGCGTCGATGGTAATCGAGAACACCTCCGGCCCTTCGGCAAAAAGCGTCAGAACGCAGTGCTGACGGTGCGCGTGCGAGGGGACCGCTTCCACCCGGGCGCCACCGAGGCTGACGTCCTCCGTCTCTGTTTCCAGGTGCTCCCCATACTCGAGACTGAGTTGCCCAGAGAGCCTGAGCGGGAGCCGCGCATTTTTTCGTTTATCCATCACGCTCGGGTTCACCTCGCACTGGATTCCGCGTGTCGACGGTGCCGGGCACCCAGGAACGGAAATCATTTCGAACAATAACGATCGCTGCCCTAAAAGTAGGCTGTAGCGGATCCAAAGTCCATAGGCACGACCTGATCGGGCACTTCCGTTGTTCAAACGGTTGGCAAAAGATACTCCGTCGCGGAGCGTGGGACCTCAGGCATCCAATACCGGTGGCCCGAAATCCAGCCGCCGCTGTCCCGCATCCAGCCGGCGCTCCAGGCGAACCCGGCGCCTGCGCACCTCCGGAGCCTCGGCCAGCTGACGGGTGCAGTCCAGCGCGCGCTCCCAATCGCGACGCCGATGCTCGTGGTACTTGGCCAGGTGCTCCAGCGCTTCCGCGCAACCCGACTCCGCCAGGGACTCCCAGATGCGCGCGGCGTCCTGCCAGCGACCCGCCCGGCGCAGTTCTCGGGCCAGCACCAGCGCGCCGCGGGCATCGAGCTGCTCCCGGGCCTGTTCAAGCAGTGCAACGGCCCGCGCCCGTTGCCCCTGGCGCAACCAGGTCTCGGCCGCCGCCAGGGGATTCGCGCCATGGATGGCCGGCTCGTGCAGCACGCGGGCCAGGACCGGTCCCAGCAGCAAGAGACTGAGGACGTCCAGCGCGTTGTGGTCCAACACGCGTTGCAGATCGTCGACACGCCCGCCGGCCAGATAGTCACGCCAGGCACGTGGCGCTTCGGAGCCCGGGAGGTCATCCACGCGAAACAGACCCAGCAGGCGCTGCTCGGCCGTCGCGAGCCGGCAGTCGGGCCAGCTGTGGCGAAAGAGGCGGCGAGTCGGATACAGCAGATCGAGGTGCGGGGGCTCAAACAGGTCCGCACCCCGCTGCAGCCGTCGACGCGACCGCAGCAGGGGCCAGTCGAAACTCCTGCCGTTGTAACTGACCATCAAATCCGCCCCGGACAGCGCGGCCTCCAGCTCGGCCAGCATCGCCCGTTCGCCGGCAAAGGCCGTGAGCAGCCACTGTCGGAGCCGAACGTGGCCGACCCCGACCTCGGCGATGCCGATCATGAACGCCGTGGTCCCGGTCCCGCCGGCCAGACCGGTGGTCTCGGTGTCGATACCGACTACGCGGCCCCCGGAAAAGTGGCCGGGATCGGCGGCATCGAGAGCGGGATGCCCCAGCGGCTCAAGCGAACCGAGAGCATCGGCGAGGGGCCTTCTCCCGTGCCGCGTTGTCAGCGGATACTGCCGTTCGATCCGGATCAGGTGCCGATCGATGACCTCGCCCCCAACATAGTGCGCGAGCTCGGTGGCGGCCACTGGCGGTCGTTGCGGCGCATTCCGCGCCGGAACCGCATCGTGCAAACCGAAGGCCCCGCCCCGATCCGGACCCGGGGATATCCGCGCGGGGGAGGCTTCGGCCCGCGCTCTCAGCCGGTCGAGCCGCCCGCGCAGGCCGGCAGGTGGGTCGGGAGCCGGCGCCTCCGGAACTGCCGGCACGGATCCCGATTGGCGCCGGAGCGCGTCAAGCCGGCGCTTCAGATCCATCGTCTTCGAACTGCGCGAGCACGGTCAACGCCGCGGTCTTCGGGGAGAAGCCGCGTTCCTCGTCGGACGCGAGAATCGGTCCAATGCAGGCGGGGCAGCCGTGACGACAGCCGCACTCGCGGATCAGCTGCACCGCGCCGGCGATTACCCGTCTGCGTTGATCGAACAGCGGCGCGGCCAGGCCCACGCCGCCGGGGTAGTTGTCGTAGAGAAACACCGCGGGACGAAAGCGGGGCTCGTGCTCGGGATCCTGCTCACCGCCGTCCAGGCTGCGCATCTGCCCGCGCCCGTCCGC
>SLNI01000124.1 GCA_007133115.1 Thioalkalivibrio sp.
CGCGATCCTCATCCTCGCCATCAGGGTCATCGAGGTCCCATTCGACGGCGCGCAGGAGAGCTTCCCCCTCGGGCGGCATGGTCTCGGGCAGGTTTCGTCCCGTTAGCACGCCCCAGACCCCGGTCCAGCAGCGGGCCAGAGAGAGCGGATGGTACCCCCCGCCCCCGAGCACCAGCAGGCGTGGGGTGCCATCCGGGTGTCTTGGCGCTTCGATCATCACGCGCTCGACGATCTCGAGGAACAATTGGGTGGTCACATGGAACCGCCCGAGCGGATCCGGCCCCAGTATGTCGGTGCCGGCCTGAAGCACGACGGCATCGGGCCGGAATGCCGCGAACGACGCAGACCACACGCGGTCGAACGCCAACCGGTACTCGGCATCATGGATCGCTCTCGGCAACGGCAGGTTCACAGCGTTGTTCAGCGGCCCGGTGTCCTCGATCCGTCCGCCTTCGAACGGGTAGGCGTAACCGGTATCCATGTGCAACGACAGCGTGAGCACTTCGGGATCCTGCCTGAAAGCGTGCTCGACACCGTCTCCGTGATGCGCGTCGATGTCGAGGTACAGTACGCGCAGACCCGCCTCGCGCAGCCGCAGAATGCCCAGCACCGGGTCATTGAAAAAGCAGAAGCCCCGCGCGCTGTCGGACCGGGCGTGGTGCATCCCTCCCGCCGGATTGAAGGCAACGTGACCCTGGAGCACACGCTCGGCACCGAGAATACTGCCGTGCGTGGCCGTGGCCGGCGTGGTGAAAAATTCGGGGAACAGCGGATTCTCGAAATTGCCGATGTTATGGCGTTGGCGGCGGGCATGGGTCACCCGGCCCTCGCGTTCGGAGTCCCGCATCGCGGCCACGTACTCCGGGGTGTGGAAAACCTCCAACTCTTCCGAGGTGGCCGGTCGGGACTCGACCAACTGCTCCGCGGACAGCGCGCCATACGCATCGATCAGGTCCAGCGTAAGCGACACGCGCGGAATCCCCAGCGGGTGATTGCGCCCATAGGAATGCCGGCGGTACCGACCCGAACCGATGAGGAGCGCCTTCCCGTTCGGGGCCACCGGTGCAGCCGTGGCCCCGGTGGCAGGCCCGTTCACGGTGCAGGCCCGAAATTCATGGCCAGGGAGAGACGCACGTCGCGCCCGGCGTGGGTCTCGACTTCGTGCGGCACATCGGGCGGGAAAAACACCAGCAACCCCGGTCGCGGCCGCACGCGAATCGTTCCCACCCGGGTGTGCAGAAGCAGTGCGCCGGAGCCCGCGGGTGCGGTCACGTAGTACACCGCCGACAGGATTTCGTCATCGTCGTCATGGGTGTGCACACCGGTACATTGTCCGTGCGCCATTTCGTTGAACCAGAAACCGCAGCGAAGCGCCGGCTCGCGACAGATCCGGCGGGCGAATCCCGCGGCCCACTCCAGAACGGATTCCACTTCAGGCATTGCGGCACGCTCGGGATAGACATTCTCGAACCGCCCCTGAAAATAATGGCTCCGGCGGGTTCCGGCATCGTCCCGCAGCACTTGAAACCTGCGGTACATGCGTTCGTTCCATTGCCCGGCGCCATCCCAGGAAACCGTGTGTACCGGGATGCTCGAACTGAGGGTCCGCAGATCAGCGAACGGCTGGCGCGTTTCCCCGGATCCCGATGCGACGGGATCCGGCGTGCTGGTGGACGGGCAGTTCATCTCCATCCACTCACGAGGGGGCAGAAGCCGTTTTGTGGGTTATCCGGGTTCATGTCCAACGGTAGGTAGCCCTGCCATGGCCTGGGGGTTGGCAGCCACAAAGACGATCCCGCGTACTGAACCTTCCAGGCCCTGGGATCAGAAAAACAGTTCGAGCGCGGCCCCCACGGCCCAACTCTCGCGCCGCGCCGGATCCTCTTCGTCACGCGGCCAGAAATGCCCCACGATGAGCTCGCCGAACAGCCAGTCCTTGTACACGGGCTGGCGATACCGGGCGCGAATGCCGTACTCGGCGACGCCGACGCTGGAACCGGTTTCTCCTTCCGTCGGCAGATCGATGAACAGCTCCCGCTGCCGGCCAAGGGCATGAATAACCTCGGGTCTCACGCGCCACTCGACGCCATTGCTTTCGGTGCTGTAGGTGAATGAATTGCGCCAATGCAACGCGGTCCGGTCGGTAAACAGCTGGCGGTAGTTCAGGCCGGTGGTCGTTCCGACGCCGTCATTGACGGCGGCAAAGAGAGTTTGGCTGAAATCGAAAGCGGTCGCTTCGGTCGGAGAAAACGTTCGGCTGAAACGCGCCTGGGCAAACAGCTTGTACCCGCTGCGCACGCCTAACCTGAAGCTCAGGTTTTCCCGCAGGAGAAAGCCCAGGCCGACGAAGAACGTCGCGCTCTCGGACTGGCTATCCGAGCGCACCAGCTGATTCCGGTCGAAGTCCTCCTGGCCGCTGACCAGGTTCGACTCGTCCTCACGGCCAATGATGATCGACGCGCGTTCGCTGACATTGGGCATGTCGACCCGAAGCCGATACCGAAGCGTGGTATCGAGACCATCGTCCTGCCGCTCCAGGATCCGGAAAAAAACCCGGCCACTGACGCGCCCCCCGGATTCGTCGAACGGCTTGTCCCCGAACCAGCTGTCGACGCCGCTCACCAGCCAGTGAGACAGGTCGTAGACACCCGTTCGGGTATCCTCGAGCCACTCGATTTCGGGCGTCGCGGGTTCCACACGGGTCTGCTCGTCACCGGAATCAGCCGATGGCGAATGCTCGGGCGCCGCAGTGTCACTCGACCATACAGGGGCGGACAGGAGACCAGAGAGGAGAAGCCACCACGCGAGACGCATCATGGTGCAAAAGATATCATGCGCGCTCTGGCGGCCAATAGCCTCCGCGGACCCTCGAACGCAAATAAATCAGGAGTGCGTTGCGCCCGCGCGCGCCCGATCACTCCCTTTTTCTGCTAGAGCACCCGCAGCACGGTCACCCGCGCGGGACGCCCCTGCAGGCGGGCGTTCAGCCACTGCCCTATCGCGATCCAATCCACGGACTCGCGCGCCAGGGTCGGCAGCGCCGCCCGAAGATAGTCGCCGCGATCGTTGACTCTCAACCGGTGCTGCGGGCTACCCGGCTCGGGCACGATGCCCAGCTGCCCCCATTGGATGTCACGAACCGGCAGGGCCCCCTGAAGCATGGACACCAGGCTGCGCAACTCCATCGTCAATCGCTGACAGAGGAGGGCCTTGGATGCACGCTCAGAAAGGTCACCGAATTCACAGCGCACGCCGTCGGCGGATTCCCAGGCGGGCAGCCGGCCCTGTGCCAGCGACCAGGAACCCCCATCGGCGCGCCCGGCCATCACCGCCACCGATTCGGGTGCCGTCTCGCCGGGTACCGCGCAGGCATGGCGGCGGCAAAACGCCTCGACGAGATTCTGCTCGAGCGACCATTGCGTTTCCACGCGTGGCCACGCCAGCCATGTCGGCGCTCCGTCGATCCGCAACCGAAGAGGTCCGTGGGCGTCCCGATGCACCTCGACCTCGCGCGCGGAATACAGCGCTGCCTGCGCCATCTGCAGATCGTGCAGAAAAGCGCTTGCGGCCGCCCGCCACCGCTGCACTTTTTGTTGACTCGCCGGATTCCGGGGGCGCTCGACCCGGGCACGCTCCAGCTCCCTCTGGTGTTCCACGATCAGCGCATCCAGCACCAGCACGGCGAAATCGAACCGGGCTTCAGCGGGCCCCTCGTTCAACCCCGGGACGAGCATCTCGAGCGGTGACGGCTGGTCGTGCAGGAGACGCGGGGCGGAAGCGGCCGTGCCCGTCACGAGCACCGAGGCCAAAAGCACCCAAAGAGACCATGCGACCCCCACCTCAATGCTCCCCAACCAGCCCGGCGCAGCACGCCGCCGATGCGGCTGAGCAGGGGTTTCATGCATCCCGACCGTCACACGAACCCTGCAAACGGTCGACCCATTCCTGCAGGGCCTCCTTCTGCCCAGCATTCTCAAAGACGAGCCGCACGCCCAGTTGATAGTGTTCCCGAGATAATCGACGCACGTGGAGGGGTACGCCGCGCAGGGCGAGCACCTCGGAAGGATCGTCTTCCCGGAGGTAAATCCGTGCTCTCAAGTGCGGGGCGTTGGGGTCGAGGAGTCCCCCCATCTGGGTCAGGCCCAGCATCTCGAGCACCTCGGCGCCCAACTGCACGCCGACGCCGTTCATCGAGACGTCGGTTGCATGACCCAGAAGCTGCTCGCCCCCGGCTCCCTCCAGTTCCAGTTTCGCATCGCAAAAAAAGCGACGGGTTGCCCGACGCTCCTTCATGCTCGCGACCCACCGAACGCTGAAATCCCTGGATTCAACGGGAGGCATCCAGCCCGACACGGACCATGGCTGTCTCGGACATGGCCCGTATCGCCGACTCCAGGTCCATCTCGTCCGGGTTTTCCGGGCTCTGCTGCTCCAGGACACGCAGCAGGTCCGGCTGCTCCAGAATCGTCTGGCGACCGTCCCGGTCCTGAACGTAAGCCGCCCAGGGCACGAAATGGGTCATGGGAAAAGCTTCGCCCGGCTGCGGAGAGATATCGATGTTCAATCCGGAGATGTGCAGCAGACGCTTGCCACGGAAGCCCGGAGCCTGCGCGGCCGTGCGGAACGCGCGATCGAATTCGACCTGGGTGTTGATCTGTGCGGCCGTCAGCAGCGGATGCGGCGCGGTGATGACCCAGGGCATGGCGCTGACCAGCCCCAACTCCTGGTGATCGCGGCCCTCCGGTGTCTCGTCGAGGTCACGGCGGAAGAAAAACATTTTCGGGGTCAGACGCGTCCCGATGGGAATACGCTGACCCTCCTCCAGCTGGAACTCCATGAGTTGCCGGCGGAGACTGGCCGACGCAGGAAAGCTCTTCGACGTGCTGTAGGCATGCCGCGGCGTGAACTCGCCGTCGGCATCCCGTTCCACCAGCCGGGGCAGATTCAGGAACAGTCCCTCGGTGCGGTTGCCTCGAAGCAGCCCGTTGTCGATACAGACGCACAGCGCCCCCTCGCAGCGCTCCAGAACCACGTTGTTCTGGGCAAAGGCGTACTCCTGCTCGTAGCGGCGGATCACCACCGCGAGCTTGCCGCAACTGGACGTGTGCTCGGCGTTTTCGGCATGAATGCGCCGATAGGTTCCGAAGCGACCGCTCTCGGGATCGTATCCCACGTGACTTGCCTGGATGATGACCAGATCCTGCCCATGCTCCGCGAAGGGCCCATGGCGCTGCGTGGCCACGATGGCCCCGCCCCGACCGTGATTGAACGGAAATGTGCCGAAGTGCTTCGAAATCAGAATGCTCGGGAAACCCTGACTCTCGTCCGAACAGAAGGCGCGGGAAGGCAGCATCTTGCCCGGTTCAAAGCCGAGTGAACGGCAGTAGTTGTACAGGCGCGGAACGAAGTCGTTGTAGCGCAGCATCGCACCTTCGATACGAAAGCCGCGCAGCAACTCCTCGATGTTACTTGCTGACGAAAACATGTGCGGATGGCCTTGGAGACCGGCCCCATGGCGCGGCGGATGCCACGAGATGTCACGAACCGGAGGGAGGGGCGTACGCCGAGAATGTTAGCGCCAGTCGCCTCGGGAAAAAAGCGCCCGCCGGAGAAACCGCTGCAACGCGGCCGTTCCGGCACACACCACCCGCCCGGAACAACGCTCAGCGACCATGGTCCAGCACGTCCACGATGCGTTCCGCGCGCGCGGTGTCCATGCCCTCGACAGCGGCCAGACCCGCGGCATCGGCCGCGAGCGCGGCGCGCGCACTACCGAACGTGCGCAGCAACGCCTCGGCCCGATCGGAGTCCACCCCCGGCAGGCCACCCAGAAGGTAGAGTTGCGCGTCGCGCCGGATGGTGGGCTTCCCCGGACGCTCGGTGGCCCTTGCCCCCTCCGCTGCGGCGAGTCCGAGCAGATAGACCAGCATGCCGCTGTTCTCGGCATCGGGGCTTGGCAGTATGGAAACGCCGTAGCCCACCACCATCGCCGCCAGAGCCCGGTGGATATCCAATGCCTGCTGATGAAACCGTGCGGTGTAGAGATCCCCTTCCACAATGTAGACCACATGCTCATGCTGACTTTTCAGCTTCGCGACCTTGTCCCAGAGGCTGCGGTCGACCACGCTCAGGATCAGGTCCGTGGCGGATTTCCGCTCGACGATCACGTCCCCCGGCAGCAGGTAGTCCCCGAGGTCCATCTCGACGTACTCGAGGGTGACCCCCGTCAGTCCTTCCAGTCGGCTGATGATTCGCCCTTTCTCACGGGTATCGACACGGATGTGCAGCTCAGGTACGTTCATCGGGGCTCCAGGCAGAGAATGTGTACTCGAAAGGGTACGCAGGACCCCACGGAAACCACCAATGCATGCGCGCATTGAGGGGAAAGTATCCGAGTGGCGTCTGGGAACATCGGATCAGTACCCGGAACAGCACCGTGGATGCTTGAAACCGGATGTCCACAGCCGGTACCTTTGGCCCAATGTTCTGGCACGAGGCAACGCACATGCGGTTGAGTTCGAGCTTTCACGCAGCACCTACCCTCCATCCGGCCCGATTCGGCGCCCTGATGCTGGTCACCGGTCTTGTGCTGACCCTGCAGGCCCCGGAAGCCCGGGACTCCGCGGCGCGCCTGTTGAGCGAACTGGATCTTCCCAATCCGGCCCACGTGCTTGAATGGCGGCCGGACAGCCCACCTCCCTGGCTCGATGGGGACCAGTTCACGGCAGAAGAAATCGAGGACACGCCAGTCCTCGCGAATGCAAGCCGTGATCCGGAAGCTCTGAGCGATCCGCGCCAACGGCCCGAGCGCTGATTGATTCGGGTGCCGGCTGGCTCGCCTGCCGGCACCCGAACCCCGGAATTTTCCGCAACCCATTCCCCGGATTCACGGCATCATGAATCGCACGGGGCGACGTACGTGTCCCAGCCATGATTGAGAACGCCCAGCCCTATCGCGGACCTTTGGGTGTGCTCCTCGGGGCAGCCGCCGTCGTCATCGTCATTGCGGGGCTCAAGCTCGCGTCGCCGCTGATCGTTCCCTTTCTGCTGGCCGCGTTCATCGCGACGATCCTCATTCCGCCTCTGCAATGGCTGGTCGGCCACCGCGTACCCCTGCCCGTGGCGATTCTGCTGCTTCTTTTTGGCCTCGTGCTGGTCTTTGTGCCCCTGTTCCTCGTCGCTGGGGCGGCCCTCGACGACTTTCGCGTCGCGTTGCCGGGCTATCTGGAAAAAATTCAGAACATGACGACGTCCACGACCGAATGGCTGCAGTCTCGCGGCATCGAAACGGGCGGAGAAGCGCTGAAAGAGATCGTGGCCCCATCCACCCTGCTATCGCTGATGCGCCAGCTTGGTGGCGGTCTGGGCACCGCGTTGGCCTCTTTCCTGCTCGTGATGTTCACCCTGATCTTCATCCTGGCGGAGTCTTCCGGCTTCCCGGGTAAGATCCGGGAAGCACTCGGGGGGAAATCGGAACTCCTCGGCTCTTTCCGCGACCTGTCCACGCGCCTGCAGGACTACCTCCGCATCAAAACGATCGTCAGTCTGATGACCGGTGTGTTCGTGACCTTGTCCCTCACACTGATCGGGCTGGATTTTGCCATCCTCTGGGGCCTGCTGGCGTTCCTGCTGAACTACGTCCCCAACATCGGCAGCATTCTGGCGGCCGTACCCCCCGTACTGCTCGCGATCGTCGCACTCGACCCGACCGGGGTTCTGCTCGTGATCGCGGCCTACCTCGCCGTGAACATGATTGTCGGCAACATCCTCGAACCGCGGATGTTCGGGAAGGGTCTGGGGTTGTCCACGCTGGTGGTGTTCATCTCCCTGGTGTTCTGGGGCTGGGTGTTCGGGCCGGTCGGAATGCTGCTCTCCGGACCGCTGACGATGGCCCTCAAGATCGCGCTGGAGACGCACCCGAACACGCGGTGGTTCGCGATTCTCCTCGGACCTTCCCGGGGAGCGGACGACGCTGCGCCGTCGGACGATCCCCAAAGGGATCCGGATTGAAGCTCGCCAGCATTACCAGATGGTGAAGCGCACCCCCGCGCCCAGGACGTCGAGGCCGGCGCCGGCCCCGAAGCGCAGGTATTCCGCATAGAAGTACAGACGATCCATGATGTCGAGCGTGGCGCCCACACCCCCGAACGCGCTGGTCCGGTCATCGAACAGATCGTTGATCAGTCCGGACCCGTAGTCGAAATCGTAGTTGGCGAGTCCCAGCTTGCCGTACACGCCGACCGGTCCCAACTCCAGCGACAGCAATCCCGCCAGGGTCAATGCACTGCCGTCGATGCGGACTCCCGACTCCTTGAAATTACCGAAATCATAGTAGCCAAGCTCGACGCCAAGGAGTTCGATCGGACGCCAGCCGACCATGAGTGCGGGCGCAAGCGTGCTGTCCGAGCTCACGTCCGCAGACGCCGTGTAAGCGCCCACACCGATATAACCGCTTGCGTGGGCGGTACCGCCCAGGACCAGGACCAAGGACAGAAACACGCCAAAAACGAAGCTGCGCCGCATGAGGACTCCTCTGGGTAAGAAACATGGCCCGGCAACCGGGCCGGGGTTGGCGAATTCTAGTCCATGACGGCCTCGACCGTCTTCAGGGTCCGTAACAGGCGTTCAGCGAGGAGATCGGCAATGAAGCGGTGCAGAATCACCGCGAATTCCGGACGCTCGGCTTCCATCCTTTCCAGCGACTCCCGGGTGAGCCGATAGGCCATGCCCTCGCCATCGGACACCACCGAAGCCGAGCGGGGAGTGCCGAGATAAAAGGCCAACTCGCCCACCACGGTTCCGGCGCCCATGCGCTGAACGCGGATCACCTGGTCGTCCGAGACCCGCAGATAGACCGAAACCTCACCCTCCTCGAGAAAATACAGGTCACCCGCCGTCTCCCCCTGATGGATGAGTTCGTACCCTTCGGGAAAAGGAATCTTCGAGAGGTATGCCAGAAAGCCGCTCAGCGCCGCCGGGTCCTCGAAATGGGCGGAGAGCCGCTGCACGATCGACTGCGATGAACGCGACCGCGCGGGACCGGAACCGGCGAGGACCTGATTCTCGTACCACTCCAGGCCCCGGTCCATGTCCACGAAGGCCTCGAAAATCCCGTCAGCCCGCAGCAGTTCCCCCATGCGCATGCGATCCTGGAATCGCGGCGCGAGGTCCGTAAGGAGCACCCTGAAGCCGCTTTGCCCGGCGATCATGTGCAGCCGACGGAACGAGTACATGGCCGACGAATCGATGCCCGTCAGCTGTCTGAAATCGATCAGCACGTAACGCAGCCCGGGTCGGGTCGGATCATTCAGGCGCTCGCGGATCCGGTCGAGCAACTGCGTGGCCGTACCGAAAAACAGGTGTCCCCGCAGCTTCATCACCAGCAGCTGCGCGCCATGTTCCAGCAGCCGGGCTTCATCGTCCGGGTTCCGCGCGACCCGGCTCCTCGCCTCCCTCCCCGACAGCACGTAGCGAATGATCGAGGTACGGCTGTAATTGATCACGAACAGAATGGTGGCCGCCAGCAGGCCCGCCAGGATGCCCTCCAGGAAGCCCAGGGTCGCGACGATGCCGAGGATCAGCGGGATCACGAGATATTCCCCGTGCGGCAGTTTCCCCCAGGTTCCGATCAGCCAGCGCCCCAGGAGCGTGAACCCCAGAAACAGCAGCAGCCCGCCCAGAACCACGCGCGGCAGGTACGAGAGGACATCGGATCCAAACCACAGGGCCGCTCCGCACGTCAGTGCCGCCACGATACCCACCAGCCGGCTCCCCCCGCCCATTTTCAGGGCAAGCCCGGACAGACTCAGCGACTGGAAACCGACCATGCCACCGCCAAAGCCCGCCGCGAGGTTGGCGATCCCCGCCACCCGCAGTTCCCGATTCACATCGATATCGCTGCGGGACAGCATTTCCATCGCGCTTGCGGTCAACATGATCGAGACCGCGGCGAGCAGGAGTACGGTCAGGATACCTTCCCACTGCAAGGGTACCGAAGACCAGTTTGCGTCCGTCAGGACGTGCAGACTGCCGGAATAGGAGAAACCGGACGCCGATGCGCCCGGAGCCCCGAGCAGCCAACCCGCCTCGGCGAGGGACGCCATCGATTCCCCCTGATTCAGCATGACAAGGTAGAACCCGGCCGCGCCTCCGAAGAGCAGGGCGGGGAGCGAGATGGTCAGACTGAAGCGGCGCGAGGCGACGAGAATCGCCAGGGCGATGATCAGTCCCGGCAGCCATTGCCCGAGTTCCTGTCGATCCAGTAGCAGGACGACCTCGTCGAGGGAGACCAGATCCAGGCCGGTCATCACACGAAACGCGCCGACGACCAGAAGCCACCCGGTGCCCGCCAGAAAACCGCCGAGCACCGAATAGGGAATGAACCGCATCAGGTTGCCAACCCGTCCCAGCCCAACGGAGAGCAGAAAGACACCGGTGACCAGCGTGGTCCCGATGATCACCGCGAGCACGCTGAGCAGAATCCAGTCCGCATCCGCTCCCGCCGGTGCCGAGGAAACGATGCTGGCCGCCATGATCGCGAGGATGGGCGCTGTGCGGTCCTGCGGGATCGCAATCGTGAACGAACCGGATCCAGCGACCGAGACGATCAGACCGATCAACATGGCGCTGACCAACGCAATTTCCACGCCGCGAGGAAGATGCTCGGCCAAGGCGCCGGTAAAGATCAGGGCCGCCAGCGATACCGAGACGAAAATGGAAATGCCCCCGATCAGCACCCCGGAGGCCAGAGCCAACAGCCATTGCTTGGGCCGAAACTCGGCATGGAACGACGGGCGCGGCGCTTCGGCGTTTCTCATCGATCTCGGGTCGGTGTCTGGGTTCCAGGAGGTCTGCCAGAAGTCGCCGCCGTGGCGGCAGTCAGAGCGAGCGCAAGCATAGCCGACTGCACGGCCAATGGCGCTGTCGAGGCCGACCGGATATCCACGAACAAGCTTTTGGCCCAGATGGCAGGGCGATCAGATACCCGGTGTTCCCAGCGCGGCGGCCAGTGCCCGCAGACGGCGTTTCTGCATCTTGAGCCGGTACTCGAGTTCCTTGATCGA
>SLNI01000057.1 GCA_007133115.1 Thioalkalivibrio sp.
GTCGGTTATTCGGGCCAGCGCGTCGTGCATGCAATTTCCCTGACATTGGCCAGCGGCCAGATCGGCTGTTTTCTGGGACCGTCCGGGTGCGGCAAGACGACGCTGTTGCGGGCCATTGCCGGATTCGAGGGCGTGATGCGCGGGGAGATACGGCTGAATGACCACACGGTGAGCCGACCGGGTTTTCTGCTGGCTCCCGAGAAACGCAACGTCGGCATGGTGTTTCAGGACTTCGCACTATTCCCCCACCTCGATGTCACCGGCAACATCGCCTTCGGCATCCGCGGCTGGAAGCGGGCCGAACGCGAGCACAGGATCCGGGAACTCCTGCGCCTGATCGGACTGTCCGGATACGAGCGCGCCTATCCCCATGCCCTCTCGGGCGGGCAGCAGCAGCGCATCGCGCTCGCCCGTGCGCTGGCGCCCCGGCCCCAGCTCCTTCTGCTTGACGAGCCCTTCTCCAGCATGGACGTGGAACTGCGTACGGATCTCGCGCACGAAGTGCGTGGCATTCTGCGTGCGGAGGGAACGACCGGAATGCTGGTGACGCACGACCAGAACGAGGCCTTCGCCTTCGCCGATCGCATCGCCGTCCTGAACGCCGGACGCCTGTGCCAGTGGGACACCGCCTACAACCTGTATCACAAGCCCGCGGATCGTTTCGTCGCGGGTTTTGTCGGTGAGGGCACGATCGTCTCCGGCCGAGTCTGCGCGGAGGATTGCGTGGAAACCGCCCTGGGCCGCATCCACGGGCTGCTCCCCGGACACTTCACCGAGGGCAGTGGCGTCGATGTGCTGGTGCGTCCGGACGATATCGAGCTCGACAACGCATCGGGCGATATCCCTGCGGAGGTGGTCAGCAAGGCATTCCGCGGTGCGGATTTCCTGTACACACTGCGCCTTCGGGATGGCACCGAACTCCTGTGCGTGGCGCCCAGCCACGACAACTATGTGGTCTCGGACCACGTTCGCCTGCGTCTAGGCTTCTCCCACCTCGTGGTGTTCCCCAGGGGCAAGGGTGGTCCCGAAGCACCCTGATTCGATTCACGGGCATCCGCCGCGCAGAAACGGCATGCGGGGACGTAAACACCGGTCAGGTTAAGATAGGCGCACGGTCCGGCCGACGCGATGGATGCCGCCGGTCCTGAATCCCGCCACCACGGCACCGATTACGCCCCCATGTTTGCAACCCGCCCCAGGAAGCCAGGAACTCCTCCGTCGCCATGGCGATGGCTGGCACTGGCGCTCGCGCTTCCGGTTCTTGCCGCGCAGGCGCAACCGACACCGCAACTGCTGATCGAGGGTGGCAGCGCGGAACAGCGGCAGAACATCGAGGCCTTTGCGCGCCTGTCGGGATACAGCTGCGACCTACCCGATTTTCGCGAACGCAACATGATCCGGGACACGCGGCGCCGCGCGCAGGAGGCGCTGCGTGCACTGGGCCATTATGAACCCGCCCTGGCGTTCACCGTGCTCCGAAACACGGACTGCTGGAACCTGAAGCTCGAACTCGACCCGGGCCCGCCGATCCTCTTCGCGGACGTCGACGTACGGATCTCGGGGGAGGGCACGGACGATCCGTTGCTCGCCGCGTTGGCCAGCGCTCCCGGAATCACACCGGGGCAGCCCCTGCGCCATGACCTGCACGACCAGCTGCGTGACCGCCTGATCCGCGTCGCCTATGATCGCGGCTACCTCACCCCTGAACTGGTGACCAGCGAGCTGCGCGTGGACCCGGCGATACATGAGGCCCGCGTGATTCTGCATCTGGACACCGGGCCCCGCTTTCAGTTCGGCGAAGTCCGGCTCGAGCAGGACATACTGGATCCCTCCTTCGTGGAACGGCTGATCCCGTTTGAACCCGGAGCGCCGTTCAGCGCGGAACCGCTGGTCACTCTCCGCCGCAATCTTGGAGACAGCGGATATTTTCAGGCCGTACGCGTCCGTCCCTTGCTGGACGAGGTGACCGGAACGGTCGTGCCGATCCATGTCGAGGTGGAACCCCGGTCGCGCTATTCCTACGAATTCAGCGTCGGCTACTCGACGGACATCGGCCCGCGCCTGGGCGCCGCAATGGAACATCGTTACGTGAACCGGCGCGGACACCGATATCGCGTCGATCTCAACCTGGCTCCCGAACGTTCGGAAGCAGGATTCAATTACGACATCCCTCTGGCGGACCCGTTGCAGGACAATCTGGGCCTCTTCATCGCCTACCGCATGGAGGATGTTCGCAGCGGAACGTCGGACCGGCTTCAGATCGGCGCCAACCACGTAAGAAGTCTTCCGTCGGGGTGGCAGATCACCCGTGGCATCCGTTACGAGTTCGAGGAGTTCACGGTCGCTGGCGTCGCCGATACCTCGAACCTGCTGATTCCCTCCTACCGCATCAACCGAACCCGGTCCGATGATTTCCTGTACCCACGCAGCGGTCATCGCATCGATCTACTCGTGCAGGGTGCGTATGAAGACCTGGGATCCAGTCTGACTTTCCTGCAGACCCGCGCCAACCTGAAATGGATACGCGGAGTGGGTGCCGGCCGCGTGATCCTGCGCGGTGACGCAGGGCTCACCGCGACCGAAAGTGTCGAGGAGCTGCCAACCTCGCTGCGGTTCTTCGCCGGCGGGGACACGAGCGTGCGCGGTTTCGGTTTCCAGCGCCTCGGACCACGCGATGCCGAAGGCCGGGTGATCGGCGGGCGGCACCTGCTGGTGGGTAGCCTCGAATACGACCACCCCCTGGGTGACCGCCCGTGGGCAGTCGCAGTCTTTGCCGACGTCGGCAATGCCTTCGACCAGTTCGA
>SLNI01000049.1 GCA_007133115.1 Thioalkalivibrio sp.
AAACGAGGATTCATGGGGCTCTCCGGGAACGAAGTGGGGCGGTGGGAGTGTGTCCGCTGGTGCGATTCAGGGCAGCACGCGTTTGAACGGGCGTACCGTAACCTCACGGTACACGCCGGCCCCGACGTAGGGATCCGCATCGGCCCACGTCTGGGCCTCGGCCAGCGAGGGAAACTCGGCGACGATCAGGCTTCCCGAAAAGCCGGACGCACCGGGATCCGGGCTGTCGATCGCGGGAAAAGGGCCGGCAAGCACGAGACGGCCGGTATCGCGCAGAGCCTCGAGACGGGCCAGGTGTTCGGGGCGAACGCTCTTGCGCCGTTCCAGGCTGTCAGGGACGTCGAGACCCTCGATTGCGTAGAGCATCTGAGTTTCCTTACGGCAGGGGCCTGTACCAGGGGAATGAAATCGTGAAGCACGAATCGATTGGGCGTAGTATACATGCGCCGCTTCAGGGACCGTTCCCGGATGTTGATCAGCTTGAAAATACAGCCACGGAAGAACACGGAAGTCACTGAAAATCATTGAAAGACACAGTCTTCTCCGTGACTTCCGTGTGTTTCCGTGGCTCGCCTGTTCATTGTCAGGGGTGGCACAGGGCCGGGATGGTTAGCGTAGACTTGCGATTCCAGGAATGCCTGCGGCAGCGTTGTAGCGCGCGATGACAGTTCTCACCATACATCCCGAAAACCCCCAGCCCCGTCTGGTGCAGCAGGTGTTGCGTCACCTCGACCAGGGGGCGGTGCTCGTGTTGCCCACGGACGCCTGTTACGCGCTTGCCTGCCAGATTGGGGACAAGGCCGGTTCGGAGCGTATTCGGCGCCTGCGTCAGCTGGATGAGAGCCACCACCTCACCCTGCTCTGCCGCGATCTCTCCGAATTGGGTGTGTATGCGAAGGTCGACAATACGGCGTTTCGCCTGATGAAGACGCTGACACCGGGCCCTTACACCTTCATTCTGCCCGCCACGCGCGAGGTGCCCCGGAGGCTGCAACATGCCAAGCGCCGAACCGTAGGCCTGCGTGTGCCGGACAACCGGGTGGTCCAGGCTGTGCTGGATGAACTCGGAGCGCCGTTGATGTCGGCGACTCTGCATCTTCCGGGCGATGCCTATCCCCTCAGCGAACCCTGGGAAATCAGCGAGCGGCTCGGCAAACACGTCGATGCCATCGTCGATAGCGGTGCGGGTACCCTGGAAGCCACGACGGTGATCGATCTCACCGGGTCGGTACCCGAGGTCGTGCGCCACGGACGGGGTCCCGTGTCGTTTCTGGATTGACCCCTGGGCTGGATGGGCCCCTGTATCCGTGCAGGATGTGCCGCCCGGCCTGTTTTCCGGGGATATGCCGGGCGGGTCCGGGGGTTGGGTATACTGCACCGATGGAATCCCTGATCCAGACCGTCGCCATCTGGGCAATCCCGGTACTGTTCGCGATTACCGTGCACGAGGCGGCCCACGGCTACGTGGCGCGGGCGCTGGGTGATACCACGGCGGCGATGCTGGGACGCCTGACACTGAATCCGTTCAAACACATTGATCCGGTGGGCACCGTCGCGGTGCCACTTGGCCTGCTGGTGATCACTGCGCTCACGCCGGCCCCCGCTTTCGTGTTCGGCTGGGCCAAACCGGTGCCGGTCAATACCCGAAATCTCAAACGCCCGCAGCGCGACATGGCGGTCGTGGCGGTGGCGGGTCCACTGGCCAATCTGGCGATGGCCATCGGTTGGGCGCTGGTGATCAAATTCGGACTGACCTGGGACCATGCGTTCAGCCAGCCGATGGTGTACATGGGCGTTGCCGGGATCGCGATCAACGTGCTCTTGATGGTCCTGAACCTGCTGCCGTTGCCACCACTGGATGGCGGACGGGTGGTGAGCGGACTGCTGCCCGCGCGACTCGCGACACGTTTCGACCGGATCGAGCCCTACGGTCTGCCGATCCTTCTGGTCCTGCTGGTCACCGGTGTTCTGGGGGCCATTATCGGCCCCGTATACTCGGTGGTTTCCGAATCCATCGGCACCGTGATTGGATTGCCCGGCATGCGTCTGTAGGGCGCGGGCTGCGGACAGTCCGGAGAATGGCAGTGCGCAAGATTCTGATGGCCTTGCCCCTGATCCTCGCGCCGCTCGCGGCGTGGCCGATCTACGTGGGGATGCAGGTGGAGCAGGCGATACAGCAGCCTCAGAGCGAGCAAGTCGGGGAATTCTGGATCCAGCATGTGCCGCAGCACTACGAGCGCACGCACTACCGCGCGGACGCGGGCAGTTTTCTGGAAGTCCGCCACGGGGACATCGAGGTTCGGCTCCAGCTGGAGCACCGCGTGCGGCACCGGATCCTGGGTGCCGAACTGGAGACCCGCCTCGTAGACGTTCAGGTGAACGAGGAGGCTCCTCCCGGTCTGCACGAGGCCCTGATCCGGGCGCAGCCGAACGCGGAGAGCTGGGTCGGACTCGGCGGCGGCGTGAACGTGCGCCTGCGGACCCGTCCGTTCAGCCTGCAGTGGCCCATGGACGCCGGCGAGATGGATCCGGTCAGGATTCTGGATCTGGCGGACGGACGCGGCGGGTTGGCCTACACGCGCGAGCGCATCGTGCTCAGTTTCGACACGCCCAGGATTTCGATCTCGGACGGTGTCCGGGTGATGGAGGTCGATGGAGCCCACTACGGACTACTGGTGCACCCCGGATCGGGGGGCGATTACGTGAGGCTGCCTGACTACGATCTCAGCCTGGGCGCGGAGCAGGTTCGGCTGCGAGAAGGCGAGATCGAGCGCCTGGCCATGCGTTC